>NZ_JANEWM010000001.1:0-187107 GCF_028069825.1 Citrobacter sp. Igbk 14 | reverse complement strand
GTTTTTAATGTGTAAATTAGTGTTCGTTAACTATTTTTTAAATTTACAAAGTTTACATGTTCTCCATTAGTCAGAATCATCCAATAGCTAAAAAGTGACTCTTTCTCGTTGCTATATTCCGATGAGTACCACGGGTATTAAATAGCGCTGAAGAGGAATTGTTTCGTTTGTTAAAGCAAATACATCCTTATTTTCACCCGGTTACACTTGGTGAAACGGCGAGGGAGGTCCATTACAAATGGAGTTGTTTGTTTCTGAATGCACAGCATTAACCCGGTATGACCCGCGAGTAAGTGAAAAATTATGATAAATGCAAATCGTCCGATAATTAACCTCGACCTCGATCTGCTGAGAACCTTCGTTGCTGTGGCCGATCTGAATACCTTCGCGGCTGCGGCAGCTGCGGTATGTCGCACTCAGTCTGCGGTGAGTCAGCAAATGCAACGCCTCGAGCAACTTGTGGGGAAAGAGTTGTTCGCGCGCCATGGACGTAACAAACTACTGACCGAGCATGGGATTCAGTTGCTGGGTTACGCCAGAAAAATATTGCGTTTTAATGATGAGGCATGCTCATCATTAATGTTTAACAATCTTCAGGGAGTGTTAACTATTGGCGCTTCCGATGAGTCAGCGGATACCATCCTTCCCTTTCTGCTCAACCGGATAAGTTCGGTTTATCCGAAGCTTGCGCTGGATGTCAGAGTGAAACGCAACGCCTACATGGTGGATATGCTGAAGTCACAAGAAGTTGATCTGGTGGTGACGACTAATCGGCCAGGCGATTTCGAGTGTTTGAATCTGCGTACCTCACCGACGCACTGGTATTGTGCGGCCGAATATATTTTACAAAAAGGTGAACCGGTACCGTTGGTGCTTCTGGACGATCCGAGCCCGTTCCGCGATATGGTACTGGCAACACTGAACGCTGCGCAGATCCCGTGGCGTCTGGCCTATGTTGCTTCAACATTAGCGGCTGTGCGTGCGGCTGTGAAGGCGGGGTTGGGCGTGACTGCTCGTCCTGTAGAAATGATGAGCCCTGATTTACGCGTACTGGGCGCGGCGGACGGATTGCCACCGTTGCCGGAAACGGAGTACTTGCTGTGCTGCGACCCTGCCTCACAAAATGAGCTGGCTCAGGTAATCTTTAAGTCGATGCAGACCTATCAAAATCCGTGGCAATACAACCAGTTTACCCCTGAAGGGGGAGACGACTCGCTGATCGTTGAAGGCGATTTTGAGTGATGTACCATAAATAATCGTTATAAAATGTAAGTGCAAAAAAGAGTCGCTGGTGATGAAAAAACATCCAGCGGCTCTTTTTTTATGCAAATAATGGTCGGAGATGCCATTTTGTATACCAAAACTTAACAAAATCAGTAGGTAAAAAAATCACCTGCAAATAGTGCAAAAAATAATCATTCGAGGCGCTGTTCATTCCCATGTTAAAAAACTAGAGAAATTGTTGCTGTTTTTTATGGTGAATTAACAAAAGCGTGTCACAGATCAAGAAAATACTCCCATTTAGGGGGAGGCATCTGTGCGAATTCCTGTCAAAATAGACGTGTATTATCTTTTTTACTTCACAACGGACACGATTCAACAACATTAAAAATGACTGATGATGCGATCGAAATTAGTCTAAAGAGCACTTTATGTTAATGAAGTTGGAGTAGTGTAAAATAATGTGAGGAAACTTTTGTTAAAGTTGACAAAAGGTTATAGAAAGGAGTAAAAAACCCCATCAATTGGCTGTATAAATGATTTTCTACAGTGATTGTAAGGTTTTTTTTATTCCTCCCCATGAATCGATGTGGCGTTCATCTGCCGAAAAGAGCAGAGAATTTGGCGCTACTTTTGATGAGTAAGCAATGAGTATGTCAACATCCACTGAAGTCATCGCTCATCACTGGGCATTCGCTATCTTTCTTATTGTCGCCATTGGCCTGTGCTGCCTGATGCTCGTCGGCGGTTGGTTTTTAGGTGGTCGCGCACGCGCGAGATCTAAAAACGTGCCGTTTGAATCAGGTATCGACTCGGTCGGCACCGCCCGCTTGCGCCTGTCTGCCAAGTTTTATCTGGTAGCCATGTTCTTCGTTATCTTCGACGTTGAAGCGCTGTATCTGTTCGCATGGTCAACTTCTATCCGTGAAAGCGGTTGGATTGGCTTTGTGGAAGCTGCAATTTTTATTTTTGTGTTACTGGCAGGTCTGGTTTATCTGGTGCGTATTGGCGCGCTGGACTGGACGCCCGCGCGTTCACGCCGCGAGCGTATGAACCCGGAAACGAACAGTATCGCTAATCGTCAACGCTAACCGCGAGGCATTAAGATGGATTATACGCTCACCCGCATAGATCCTAACGGTGAGAACGACCGTTACCCCCTGCAAAAACAGGAGATCGTAACCGACCCCCTGGAGCAAGAAGTTAACAAAAACGTGTTCATGGGCAAACTGCATGACATGGTTAACTGGGGCCGTAAAAACTCAATTTGGCCATATAACTTTGGCCTTTCCTGCTGCTACGTAGAGATGGTGACCTCGTTTACCGCCGTGCATGACGTGGCCCGTTTTGGTGCGGAAGTTCTGCGTGCATCACCGCGTCAGGCTGACCTGATGGTCGTAGCCGGAACCTGCTTTACCAAAATGGCCCCGGTTATTCAGCGCCTCTACGATCAGATGCTGGAACCTAAATGGGTTATTTCCATGGGCGCATGCGCCAACTCCGGCGGTATGTACGATATCTACTCGGTAGTGCAGGGCGTTGATAAATTTATTCCGGTAGATGTGTACATCCCGGGATGCCCGCCGCGTCCAGAAGCGTACATGCAGGCTCTGATGCTGCTGCAAGACTCCATTGGCAAAGAACGCCGTCCGCTCTCCTGGGTGGTTGGCGATCAGGGCGTTTATCGCGCCAATATGCAGTCAGAACGCGAGCGTAAACGCGGCGAACGTATTGCTGTAACGAATCTTCGTACACCAGACGAGATTTAATTTGCGCCTGTCGGCAGCAACATTGCGCTTCGTGAACTATTAGACATACACAAAATCATTCAAGGTGTATCAAGGCGGCAACTGAGCGAATCCCCTGGAGCTTACATCAGTAAGTGACTGGGGTGAGGGAAGGCAGCCAACACCGAGACAGCTTGAAGGATGAAGTGGATAAACAGCGCGAAGCACTGCCGACTACCACGAACCATTTGCAATGGTGAACAATATGACCGACTTAACCGCGCAAGACGCTGCATGGCAAACACGGGATCACCTCGATGACCCGGTCATTGGCGAACTGCGCAACCGTTTTGGGCCGGATGCCTTTACCGTTCAGGCGACTCGCACCGGGGTACCCGTTGTCTGGGTCAAGCGTGAACAGTTACTCGAAGTTGGCGATTTCTTAAAGAGACTGCCGAAACCTTACGTCATGCTGTTTGACTTACACGGCATGGACGAACGTCTGCGTACGCACCGCGAAGGGTTACCCGCCGCGGATTTTTCCGTTTTCTATCACCTGATCTCCATTGAACGCAATCGCGATATCATGCTCAAGGTGGCATTGTCTGAAAACGACCTGCGCGTACCGACTTTCACCAAACTGTTCCCGAACGCCAACTGGTATGAGCGTGAAACCTGGGAAATGTTTGGCATCGATATCGAAGGCCACCCACACCTGACGCGTCTGCTGATGCCGCATACCTGGGAAGGCCATCCGCTGCGTAAAGACTACCCGGCACGCGCCACCGAATTCGATCCATTTGAGCTGACCA
Organism: Citrobacter sp. Igbk 14; assembly: GCF_028069825.1. Taxonomy (NCBI): domain Bacteria; kingdom Pseudomonadati; phylum Pseudomonadota; class Gammaproteobacteria; order Enterobacterales; family Enterobacteriaceae; genus Citrobacter; species Citrobacter sp. Igbk 14. The sequence goes on along the minus strand of NZ_JANEWM010000001.1, from coordinate 183,347 downwards.
AAGCCAAGCAGGATCTGGAGATGGAAGCGCTGACCTTCAAACCGGAAGACTGGGGCATGAAGCGTAGCACCGAAAATGAGGACTTCATGTTCCTCAACCTCGGTCCTAACCACCCGTCTTCACACGGTGCGTTCCGTATTGTCCTGCAGCTTGATGGCGAAGAAATCGTCGACTGCGTGCCTGACATCGGCTACCACCACCGTGGTGCTGAAAAGATGGGTGAGCGTCAGTCCTGGCACAGCTATATTCCGTACACTGACCGTATCGAGTACCTCGGCGGCTGCGTAAACGAAATGCCGTACGTGCTGGCAGTCGAAAAGCTGGCGGGCATTACCGTACCGGATCGCGTGAACGTGATTCGCGTCATGCTCTCCGAACTGTTCCGCATCAACAGCCACCTGCTGTACATCTCCACGTTCATTCAGGACGTCGGCGCAATGACCCCGGTATTCTTCGCCTTTACCGACCGTCAGAAAATCTATGACGTTGTCGAAGCGATCACTGGTTTCCGCATGCACCCGGCCTGGTTCCGTATCGGTGGTGTCGCACACGATCTGCCGCGCGGTTGGGACAAACTGCTGCGTGACTTCCTTGACTGGATGCCGAAGCGTCTGGATTCCTACGAGAAAGCCGCACTGCGTAACACCATCCTGAAAGGTCGTTCTCAGGGCGTTGCCGCATACGGCAAAAAAGAAGCGCTGGACTGGGGCTGTACCGGTGCTGCGCTGCGTGCGACGGGTATTGATTTTGACGTGCGTAAATCACGTCCGTACTCTGGTTATGAGAACTTTGACTTTGACGTTCCGGTTGGTGGTGGTGTGTCCGACTGCTATACCCGCGTCATGTTGAAAGTTGAAGAGCTGCGCCAGAGTCTGCGCATCCTTGAGCAGTGCCTCAATAATATGCCGGAAGGCCCGTTCAAAGCGGATCACCCGCTGACCACGCCGCCGCCGAAAGAGCGCACGCTGCAACATATCGAAACCCTGATCACCCACTTCCTGCAGGTTTCGTGGGGCCCGGTTATGCCGGCGAACGAGTCCTTCCAGATGGTGGAAGCGACCAAGGGTATCAACAGTTACTACCTGACCAGCGATGGCAGCACCATGAGTTACCGTACTCGTATCCGTACCCCGAGTTATGCGCACTTGCAGCAGATCCCGGTAGCAGTACGTGGCAGCCTGGTGTCCGACCTTATCGTCCATCTGGGTAGTATCGATTTTGTTATGTCAGATGTGGACCGCTAATTATGCACGAGAATCAACAACCACAAACCGAGGCTTTTGAGCTGAGTGCGGCTGAGCGTGAAGCGATTGAGCACGAGAAGCACCACTACGAAGACCCGCGTGCGGCGTCCATTGAAGCGCTGAAAATCGTTCAGAAACAGCGTGGTTGGGTGCCGGATGGGGCGATCTACGCGATCGCTGACGTGCTGGGTATCCCGGCAAGCGACGTCGAAGGTGTTGCGACATTCTACAGCCAGATCTTCCGCCAGCCGGTCGGTCGCCACGTGATCCGCTATTGTGACAGCGTCGTGTGCCATATTAATGGCTACCAGGGGATCCAGGCTGCGCTGGAGAAAAAACTCAACATCAAGCCGGGGCAGACGACCTTTGATGGTCGCTTTACGCTGCTGCCGACCTGTTGCCTGGGGAACTGCGACAAGGGGCCGAACATGATGATCGATGACGATACCCATGCTCACTTAACCCCGGAAGGCATTCCCGAACTGTTGGAGCGGTATAAATGAAAGACATTATCCGTACTCCCGAAACACATCCGCTGACCTGGCGTCTGCGCGATGATAAACAGCCAGTCTGGTTGGACGAATACCGTAGCAAGAACGGTTATGAAGGTGCGCGTAAGGCCCTGACCGGGCTGTCACCGGATGAAATCGTCAACCAGGTAAAAGACGCTGGCCTGAAAGGGCGCGGCGGCGCAGGCTTTTCCACCGGTCTGAAGTGGAGCCTGATGCCGAAAGACGAATCCATGAACATCCGTTACCTGCTGTGTAACGCCGATGAAATGGAGCCGGGCACCTACAAAGACCGCCTGCTGATGGAACAGCTGCCGCACCTGCTGATAGAAGGTATGTTGATCTCCGCGTTTGCGCTGAAAGCGTACCGTGGTTACATCTTCCTGCGCGGTGAGTATATCGAAGCGGCTGTGCATCTGCGCCGCGCGATTGCCGAGGCGACCGAAGCCGGTCTGCTTGGTAAAAACATCATGGGCACCGGTTTCGATTTCGAACTGTTCGTGCACACCGGGGCAGGGCGTTACATCTGCGGTGAAGAAACTGCACTGATTAACTCCCTCGAAGGTCGCCGCGCGAACCCGCGCTCCAAGCCGCCGTTCCCGGCAAGCTCTGGTGCATGGGGTAAACCGACCTGCGTGAACAACGTCGAAACCCTGTGTAACGTACCGGCTATCCTCGCCAACGGCGTGGAGTGGTACCAGAACATTTCGAAGAGCAAAGACGCGGGCACCAAACTGATGGGCTTCTCCGGTCGTGTGAAGAACCCTGGCCTGTGGGAGCTACCTTTCGGTACTACCGCGCGTGAGATCCTCGAAGATTACGCGGGCGGCATGCGCGATGGCCTGAAGTTCAAAGCCTGGCAGCCGGGCGGAGCGGGAACCGACTTCCTCACTGAGGCACATCTCGACTTGCCGATGGAATTCGAAAGCATCGGTAAAGCAGGTAGCCGTCTGGGTACAGCACTGGCGATGGCGGTTGACCACGAGATTGGCATGGTACCGCTGGTGCGCAACCTCGAAGAGTTCTTTGCCCGCGAGTCCTGCGGCTGGTGTACGCCGTGCCGTGACGGTCTGCCGTGGAGTGTGAAAATTCTGCGTGCGCTGGAGCGTGGCGAAGGCCAGCCTGGGGATATCGAGACACTTGAGCAACTGTGTCGTTTCCTCGGCCCGGGTAAAACCTTCTGTGCACACGCACCGGGCGCGGTTGAACCGCTGCAGAGCGCCATTAAATATTTCCGCGAAGAATTCGAAGCTGGCATTAAGCAGACTTTCAGCAATACCCACGTAATTAGTGGTATTCAGCCGAACCTGCTGAAAGAGCGCTGGTAATTGCGGGTTTACTCCTGCATCGCGATAAGTAATTCGATTAACGCTTAGTCCCTGACTAAGATAACTGGAAGCATGCTGACTATGGCTACGATTCATGTAGACGGCAAAGAATATGAGGTCAACGGAGCGGACAATCTGCTGGAAGCTTGTCTGTCTCTCGGCCTTGATATTCCATACTTTTGCTGGCACCCGGCGCTTGGGAGCGTCGGTGCTTGCCGCCAGTGTGCGGTGAAGCAATATCAAAACGCGGAAGATACGCGTGGTCGCCTGGTGATGTCATGTATGACACCGGCTACCGAAGGCACTTTTATTTCTATCGACGACGAAGAAGCGAAGCAATTCCGTGAAAGCGTGGTGGAATGGTTGATGACTAACCACCCACACGACTGTCCGGTCTGTGAAGAGGGGGGTAACTGCCACCTTCAGGATATGACCGTTATGACCGGTCATAGCTTCCGTCGCTACCGCTTTACTAAGCGTACTCACCGCAATCAGGATCTGGGGCCATTCATCTCTCACGAAATGAACCGCTGCATCGCCTGCTATCGCTGCGTGCGTTACTACAAAGATTATGCGGACGGCGCGGATCTGGGCGTGTATGGCGCACATGACAACGTCTATTTTGGTCGTCCGGAAGACGGTACGCTCGAGAGCGAATTCTCCGGTAACCTGGTAGAAATCTGCCCGACCGGTGTGTTCACTGATAAAACGCACTCCGAGCGTTATAACCGTAAATGGGATATGCAGTTTGCGCCGAGCATCTGCCAGCAGTGTTCCATTGGCTGTAACACCAGCCCGGGCGAGCGCTACGGTGAACTGCGTCGTATTGAAAACCGCTACAACGGTACCGTTAACCACTACTTCCTCTGCGACCGTGGTCGTTTTGGCTATGGCTACGTGAACCTGAAAGACCGTCCGCGTCAGCCGGTCCAGCGTCGTGGTGATGACCTGATCACCCTGAACGCTGAGCAGGCGATGCAGGGGGCGGCAGATATTCTGCGTCAGTCGAAGAAAGTGATCGGCATCGGCTCCCCGCGTGCCAGCGTTGAAAGCAACTTCGCGCTGCGTGAACTGGTGGGTGCGGATAACTTCTATACCGGTATCGCCCAGGGTGAGCAGGAACGTCTGCAACTGGCGCTGAGCGTGCTGCGTGACGGCGGTATTCATACCCCGGCTCTGCGCGAAATCGAATCTTACGACGCGGTCCTGGTGCTGGGTGAAGATGTGACCCAGACCGGGGCGCGTGTTGCGCTGGCTGTGCGTCAGGCGGTGAAGGGGAAAGCGCGTGAAATGGCAGCGGCACAGAAAGTGGCCGACTGGCAGATCGCCGCAATCCTTAACATTGGCCAGCGTGCCAAACACCCGCTGTTCGTGACCAACGTCGATAACACCCGTCTGGATGATATCGCGGCATGGACCTACCGTGCACCGGTTGAAGATCAGGCGCGTTTAGGTTTCGCTATCGCCCATGCGCTGGATAACAACGCACCGGCGGTTGACGGCATCGACCGTGACCTGCAGAACAAAATTGATGTTATCGTTCAGGCACTGGCCGGGGCGAAGAAACCGCTGATTATTTCCGGCACCAACGCCGGTAGCGCCGAAGTGATTCAGGCTGCTGCTAACGTGGCGAAGGCGCTAAAAGGCCGTGGCGCAGATGTTGGCATCACCATGATTGCCCGCTCTGTTAACAGCATGGGCCTGGGCATGATTGGCGGTGGTTCCCTTGACGATGCGCTGACTGAACTGGAAACAGGTCGTGCTGACGCCGTTGTGGTGCTGGAAAACGATTTGCATCGCCATGCTTCAGCGACTCGCGTAAATGCTGCGCTGGCTAAAGCGCCGCTGGTATTGGTCGTTGACCATCAGCGTACAGCAATCATGGAAAATGCCCATCTGGTGCTTTCCGCCGCAAGCTTCGCCGAAAGCGACGGTACGGTTATCAACAACGAAGGCCGTGCACAACGTTTCTTCCAGGTCTATGACCCGTCTTACTACGACAGCAAAACCATTATGCTGGAAAGTTGGCGTTGGCTGCACTCACTGCACAGCACAGTGCAGAGCCGCGAAGTTGACTGGACGCAGCTCGATCACGTTATTGACGCCGCGATTGCTGCGCTGCCGCAACTGGCAGGCATTAAAGATGCCGCACCGGATGCCAGCTTCCGTATTCGTGGGCAGAAACTGGCGCGTGAGCCACACCGTTACAGTGGTCGTACGGCAATGCGCGCTAACATCAGCGTGCACGAGCCGCGCCAACCGCAGGATAAAGACACCATGTTCGCCTTCTCGATGGAAGGGAACAACCAGCCGTCTGCACCGCGTTCACAAATTCCGTTTGCCTGGGCACCAGGCTGGAACTCCCCGCAAGCGTGGAACAAGTTCCAGGATGAAGTGGGCGGTAAACTGCGTCATGGCGATCCGGGCGTGCGTCTGATTGAAGCATCTGAAGGTGGCCTGGATTACTTCACCACCATCCCGGACAGCTTCAAGGCTCAGGATGGTCAGTGGCGTATCGCACCGTACTACCATCTGTTTGGTAGTGATGAAATGTCCCAGCGTGCACCGGTCTTCCAGACCCGCATGCCGCAGCCGTACATCAAACTCAACCCGGCAGATGCCGCGAAGTTGGGTGTCAATGCCGGCACGCGCGTTTCTTTCAGCTACGATGGCAACACGGTCACGCTGCCGGTTGAAATCGCTGAAGGCTTAACGGCAGGGCAGGTTGGTTTGCCGATGGGCATGCCTGGCATCGCGCCGGTTCTGGCAGGTGCGCGTCTTGAGGATCTGCAGGAGGCACAACAATGAGTTGGATTACACCCGATCTGATTGAGATCCTGCTGAGCATTCTCAAAGCGGTGGTGATCCTGCTGGTGGTGGTCACCTGCGGGGCATTCATGAGCTTTGGTGAACGTCGTCTGCTGGGTCTGTTCCAGAACCGTTACGGACCGAACCGTGTGGGCTGGGGTGGTTCACTCCAGCTGGTTGCGGATATGATCAAGATGTTCTTTAAAGAAGACTGGATCCCGAAATTCTCGGATCGCGTCATCTTTACTCTGGCACCGATGATCGCCTTCACCTCGCTGCTGCTGGCCTTTGCTATTGTGCCAGTGAGTCCGAACTGGGTGGTTGCTGACCTGAACATCGGGATCTTGTTCTTCCTGATGATGGCAGGCCTCGCGGTCTACGCGGTGCTGTTCGCCGGTTGGTCGAGCAATAACAAATACTCGCTGCTCGGTGCGATGCGTGCGTCTGCGCAGACGCTGAGCTACGAAGTGTTCCTCGGATTGTCCCTGATGGGTGTGGTGGCGCAGGCCGGTTCATTTAACATGACCGACATCGTCAATAACCAGGCCGATATCTGGAACGTTATTCCGCAGTTCTTTGGTTTTGTCACCTTTGCCATCGCGGGCGTAGCGGTGTGTCACCGTCACCCGTTTGACCAGCCAGAAGCCGAGCAGGAACTGGCCGATGGTTACCACATTGAATATTCCGGCATGAAATTCGGTCTGTTCTTTGTGGGCGAGTACATCGGTATCGTCACCATTTCCGCGCTGATGGTTACCTTGTTCTTCGGTGGCTGGCATGGCCCGTTCTTACCGCCATTCGTCTGGTTCGCGCTGAAAACCGCGTTCTTCATGATGATGTTCATTTTGATTCGTGCGTCGTTACCGCGTCCTCGTTATGACCAGGTAATGTCCTTCGGCTGGAAAGTCTGTCTGCCGCTGACGCTCGTCAACTTGCTGGTAACGGCGGCTGTCATTCTCTGGCAGGCGCAATAAGGGACACAAAGACCATGACCTTAAAAGAATTGTTAGTAGGCTTCGGCACCCAGGTACGTAGTATCTGGATGATCGGCCTGCATGCGTTCGCAAAACGCGAAACGCAGATGTACCCGGAAGAGCCGGTCTATCTACCGCCCCGTTTTCGTGGTCGTATCGTACTGACCCGTGATCCAGACGGTGAAGAGCGCTGCGTTGCCTGTAACTTGTGTGCGGTAGCGTGTCCGGTTGGCTGTATCTCTTTGCAAAAAGCAGAGACCAAAGATGGCCGCTGGTATCCGGAGTTTTTCCGCATTAACTTCTCACGCTGCATTTTCTGTGGTCTGTGCGAAGAAGCCTGTCCGACAACGGCTATTCAGCTGACTCCAGATTTCGAGCTGGGTGAATACAAGCGCCAGGACCTGGTTTACGAGAAAGAGGATCTGCTGATCTCCGGTCCGGGCAAATACCCGGAATATAACTTCTACCGGATGGCAGGTATGGCAATCGACGGCAAAGATAAAGGCGAAGCAGAGAACGAAGCTAAGCCTATCGACGTCAAGAGCCTGTTACCGTAAGGAGAGGGGCAATGGAGTTCGCTTTTTATATCTGTGGCCTGATAGCCATTCTCGCAACCTTGCGGGTGATCACCCACACCAATCCGGTACACGCACTGCTGTACCTGATTATTTCGCTGCTGGCAATTTCTGGGGTGTTCTTCTCGTTAGGCGCTTACTTCGCGGGTGCGCTGGAAATTATCGTTTACGCGGGTGCCATCATGGTGCTGTTCGTGTTCGTGGTGATGATGCTCAACCTCGGTGGTTCTGAAATCGAACAGGAACGTCAGTGGCTGAAGCCGCAGGTGTGGATTGGCCCGGCGATTTTGTCGGCCATCATGCTGGTGGTGATTGTGTATGCCATCCTGGGTGTTAACGATCAGGGCATCGACGGTACGCCAATTAGTGCGAAAGCTGTCGGCATTTCCCTGTTTGGACCTTATGTTCTGGCGGTTGAACTGGCTTCGATGCTGTTGTTGGCGGGTCTGGTTGTGGCCTTCCACGTCGGTCGCGAAGAGCGTTCCGGTGAAGTGCTGAGCAATCGCACTGATGACCGCGCGAAAAGAAAAACGGAGGAGCACGCATGATCCCCTTACAACATGGACTGATCCTCGCGGCTGTCTTATTCGTACTGGGTTTAACTGGTCTGGTTATCCGCCGCAATCTGCTGTTTATGCTGATCGGGCTGGAAATCATGATTAATGCCTCCGCGCTGGCCTTCGTGGTCGCCGGGAGCTACTGGGGCCAGACCGATGGTCAGGTGATGTACATTCTTGCCATCAGCCTCGCGGCTGCTGAAGCGAGCATTGGACTTGCACTGTTGCTGCAACTTCATCGCCGTCGCCAGAACCTGAACATCGATTCAGTAAGTGAGATGCGTGGATGAACATGCTTGCTTTAACCATTATCCTGCCATTTATTGGCTTTGTATTACTGGCGTTCTCTCGCGGTCGTTGGTCAGAAAATCTGTCCGCTACCGTGGGCGTTGGCTCTATTGGCCTGGCTGCGCTGGTGACGGCGTTTGTTGGCGTTGACTTCTTTGCCAATGGTCAACAAGCCTACAGCCAGCCGCTGTGGACGTGGATGTCTGTCGGTGACTTCAACATCGGCTTCAACCTGGTGTTGGACGGCCTGTCGCTGACTATGCTCTCGGTGGTAACCGGCGTTGGTTTCCTGATCCACATGTTCGCCTCCTGGTACATGCGCGGGGAAGAGGGCTACTCTCGTTTCTTCGCCTACACCAACCTGTTTATCGCCAGCATGGTGGTTCTGGTACTGGCGGATAACCTGCTGCTGATGTATCTCGGCTGGGAAGGCGTGGGGCTGTGCTCCTATCTGCTGATCGGTTTCTATTATACCGATCCGAAGAATGGCGCAGCGGCAATGAAAGCCTTCGTGGTAACCCGTGTCGGTGACGTATTCCTCGCCTTCGCACTGTTTATCCTCTACAACGAGCTGGGTACGCTGAATTTCCGCGAAATGGTGGAACTGGCGCCTGCGCACTTTGCAGACGGTAACAACATGCTGATGTGGGCAACCCTGATGCTGCTGGGCGGTGCGGTGGGTAAATCTGCGCAGCTGCCGTTGCAGACCTGGCTTGCAGACGCGATGGCGGGCCCGACGCCTGTTTCCGCGCTTATCCACGCCGCGACGATGGTTACCGCCGGTGTCTACCTGATTGCACGTACCCATGGTCTGTTCCTGATGACCCCGGAAATTCTGCATCTGGTAGGGATTATTGGTGCTATCACGCTGGTGCTGGCAGGGTTTGCCGCGCTGGTCCAAACCGACATCAAACGTGTGCTCGCTTACTCCACTATGAGCCAGATTGGCTACATGTTCCTGGCGCTTGGCGTACAGGCATGGGATGCGGCGATTTTCCACCTGATGACGCATGCCTTCTTTAAAGCGTTGCTGTTCCTGGCATCCGGCTCGGTTATCCTGGCTTGCCACCACGAACAGAATATCTTCAAGATGGGCGGCCTGCGTAAGTCTATTCCGCTGGTGTATCTTTGTTTCCTGATTGGTGGCGCGGCGCTGTCGGCTCTGCCGCTGATTACCGCAGGCTTCTTCAGTAAGGATGAGATTCTGGCCGGTGCGATGGCGAACGGTCATATCAATCTGATGGTTGCAGGTCTGGTCGGTGCGTTCATGACCTCTCTGTACACCTTCCGTATGATTTTCATCGTGTTCCACGGTAAAGAACAAATTCACGCTCACGCAGGGAAGGGGATTACCCATCATCTGCCGCTGATTGTGCTGATGATCCTGTCCACCTTCGTTGGTGCGCTGATTGTGCCGCCGCTGCAGGGTGTTCTGCCTGCAACGACCGAGCTGCCGCATGGTCGTGTCATGACGCTGGAAATTACCTCCGGTATCGTAGCAATTGCAGGCATCTTGATCGCAGCATGGTTGTGGCTGGGTAAACGTACGCTGGTGACGTCGATTGCCAACAGTGCGCCAGGCCGTCTGCTGGGGACCTGGTGGTATAACGCCTGGGGCTTTGACTGGCTGTACGACAAAGTGTTCGTTAAGCCGTTCCTCGGCATCGCCTGGCTGCTGAAACGCGATCCGCTGAACGCAATGATGAACATCCCGGCTATCCTTTCCCGCTTTGCAGGTAAAGGCCTGCTGTTAAGCGAGAACGGCTATCTGCGCTGGTATGTGGCATCAATGAGCATTGGCGCTGTCGTTGTGCTGGCACTGTTGATGGTACTGCGTTGAGTTTGTTGGCTGGATGAACGATTGCCGGATGGCGCTTCGCTTATCTGGCCTACAAACCCAAAAATAATTTTTAGAATTCGTTGAAAATCTGTTCCTGAAGTACAGGCGTCATCGGCGAAGTCAGACCGAATACCGCCAGCGCAGAGCAACCGGAGCGTACTGAAGTACGTGAGGATTGCGAGCACTGCCGGGATTTGGGCTGACGAGTGAGACAGCCTGAGCAGGAGTAAATATAAGGGACATACTTAGCTATGTTATTACCCTGGTTGATATTAATCCCCTTTATCGGTGGCTTCCTGTGCTGGCAGACCGAACGCTTTGGCGTGAAGGTGCCGCGCTGGATAGCGCTGATTACCATGGGACTGACGCTGGCGCTTGGCCTGCAACTGTGGTTGCAGGGTGGCTATTCACTGACGCAATCCGCTGGCATTCCGCAGTGGCAGTCTGAGTTTATCCTGCCGTGGATCCCGCGTTTCGGCATCTCTATTCACTTAGCAATCGACGGTTTATCGCTGCTGATGGTAGTGCTGACCGGTCTGCTCGGTGTTCTGGCGGTACTGTGCTCCTGGAATGAAATCGAAAAATACCAGGGCTTCTTCCACCTGAACCTGATGTGGATTCTGGGCGGCGTTATCGGCGTGTTCCTTGCCATCGACATGTTCCTGTTCTTCTTCTTCTGGGAAATGATGCTGGTGCCGATGTACTTCCTGATCGCGTTGTGGGGGCATAAAGCCTCTGACGGTAAAACGCGTATCACGGCGGCGACCAAGTTCTTCATTTATACCCAGGCGAGTGGTCTGGTGATGTTGATTGCCATCCTGGCGCTGGTGTTTGTGCACTATAAAGCGACCGGTGTGTGGACCTTCAACTATGAAGAACTGCTGAATACCCCGATGTCCCACGGTGTGGAATATCTGCTGATGCTGGGCTTCTTCATCGCGTTTGCGGTGAAAATGCCGGTGGTTCCGCTGCATGGCTGGTTGCCAGATGCGCACTCCCAGGCACCGACCGCAGGTTCCGTTGACCTGGCGGGGATTTTGCTGAAAACCGCGGCTTACGGCCTGCTGCGCTTCTCTCTGCCGCTGTTCCCGAACGCGTCGGCTGAGTTTGCACCTATCGCAATGTGGCTGGGCGTTATCGGTATCTTCTACGGCGCGTGGATGGCCTTTAATCAGTACGATATCAAACGTCTGATTGCCTACACCTCCGTATCGCACATGGGCTTCGTACTGATTGCTATCTACACCGGCAGCCAGCTGGCGTACCAGGGTGCGGTTATCCAGATGATCGCTCACGGTCTGTCCGCAGCCGGTCTGTTCATTCTGTGTGGACAGTTGTACGAACGTCTGCACACGCGTGATATGCGTATGATGGGCGGCCTGTGGGGCAAAATGAAATGGTTGCCTGCACTGTCCATGTTCTTCGCCGTTTGTACGCTGGGTATGCCGGGTACAGGTAACTTTGTTGGCGAATTCATGATTCTGTTCGGCAGCTACCAGGTGGTTCCGGTCATTACGGTGATCTCAACCTTTGGTCTGGTGTTTGCTTCTGTGTACTCGCTGGCGATGCTGCATCGCGCTTACTTTGGTAAGGCGAAAAGCCAGATTGCCAGTGTTGAACTGCCAGGGATGTCGCTGCGTGAGCTGTTTATCATCCTGTTGCTGGTCGTGCTTCTGGTACTGCTTGGCTTCTATCCGCAGCCGATTCTGGATACCTCGCATTCTGCGATGAGCAACATCCAGCAGTGGTTTGTTAATTCCGTTACTACTACAAGGCCGTAAATCGCCATGACAATAACTCCACAACACCTGATTGCGCTGCTACCGCTGCTGATCGTCGGCTTGACGGTGGTGGTTGTGATGCTCTCCATTGCGTGGCGACGCAATCACTTCCTCAATGCCACGCTGTCGGTCATTGGGCTTAACGCCGCGCTGGTTTCGCTCTGGTTTGTTGGCCAGGCGGGCGCCATGGACGTCACCCCGCTGATGCGGGTCGACGGTTTCGCCATGCTCTACACCGGGCTGGTACTGCTGGCGAGTCTTGCTACCTGTACCTTCGCTTACCCGTGGCTGGAAGGCTACGACGACAACCGGGAAGAGTTCTACCTGCTGGTGCTGATTGCCGCGCTGGGTGGAATTCTGCTCGCCAATGCTAACCATCTGGCGGCGCTTTTCCTCGGTATCGAACTGATCTCTTTGCCGCTGTTTGGCCTGGTCGGTTATGCCTTCCGTCAGAAGCGTTCACTGGAAGCCAGTATCAAGTACACCATCCTGTCTGCCGCAGCGTCTTCCTTCCTGCTGTTTGGTATGGCGCTGGTGTACGCACAGTCCGGCAACCTGTCGTTCGTTGCACTTGGTAAGAGCCTCGGTGACGGCATGCTGCATGAGCCGCTGCTGCTGGCGGGCTTCGGTCTGATGATCGTGGGCCTCGGCTTTAAACTCTCGCTGGTTCCGTTCCACCTGTGGACGCCAGACGTATACCAGGGTGCTCCGGCCCCGGTTTCCACCTTCCTGGCGACGGCGAGCAAAATCGCTATCTTCGGCGTGGTGATGCGTCTGTTCCTGTATGCGCCGGTTGGCGACAGTGAAGCGGTACGTATCGTGCTGGGCGTGATTGCCTTTGCTTCCATCATCTTCGGTAACCTGATGGCGCTGAGCCAGACCAATATCAAACGTCTGCTCGGTTACTCTTCCATCTCTCACCTCGGTTACCTGCTGGTGGCACTGATTGCCCTGCAGAGCGGCGAGATGTCAATGGAAGCAGTAGGCGTGTATCTGGCTGGTTATCTGTTCAGTAGCCTCGGCGCGTTCGGTGTGGTCAGCCTGATGTCCAGCCCGTACCGCGGCCCGGATGCAGATTCTCTGTTCTCCTACCGTGGTCTGTTCTGGCATCGTCCGATCCTCGCGGCAGTGATGACGGTGATGATGCTGTCTCTGGCGGGTATCCCGATGACGCTGGGCTTTATCGGTAAGTTCTACGTACTGGCCGTCGGTGTGCAGGCTAACCTGTGGTGGCTGGTTGCCGCTGTGGTGGTCGGCTCCGCGATTGGTTTGTACTACTACCTGCGCGTTGCTGTGAGCCTGTATCTGAGCGCACCGCAGCAACTGAACCGCGATGCACCGTCTAACTGGCAGTACAGCGCGGGCGGTATCGTGGTGCTGATCTCTGCACTGCTGGTGCTGGTGCTGGGTATCTACCCACAACCGCTGATCAGCATCGTGCAGCTGGCGACGCCGCTGATGTAAGCGATACGCTGAAACGAAAAAACCCGCCTCGGCGGGTTTTTTTATGGGGTCAGGGCTATCAGGCGGAAAGCTGACGGCTCACCAAAGGACCACTAACATCTTTTGCTGCGCGCTCCATCACTTCCTGAATCACAGAAGATAATTCGTTGACCTCGAATTTTGCCACATAGCCATCGGCCTTAACCCGGCGAACGTGATCTTCGTTGGCGCTACCGGACAGTGAAGAGTGGATGACAACCGGGATCTTCTTCAGACGCTCGTCGGTTTTAATCTTACGGGTCAGTGTGAAACCGTCCATCTCTGGCATTTCCAGATCGGTAAGCACCAGGGCGATTTTCTCGCTGACAGGCTTACCCTCCGCTTGTGCCTCTTCGGAGAGTTGCTGAATTTTGTCCCAGGCATCTTTGCCGGTGACATGCATCAGATGCGGAATTTCCATCGCGTTCAGTCCTTTCTCCAGCATCGCCCTCGCAACTTTGGAGTCTTCCGCAACAATGGCCACCGCACCCGGCGTGATATTGAATTTGCTGGTTTTCAGGTCGGTTGCACGTAAATCGTGGTTGGACGGCACAATGTCATACAGGATCTGTTCGACATCAAGCACCAACGCCAAATTGTTGGTTTCTTTGTCGTCGTCCAGACAAGCAATACTGGTGATGTACCGACCATTGACGGCTTTCTCCGCAGTGTGCACCTGCTGCCAGTCGAGGCGCATAATGTTCTCTACTGACTCCACCGCAAATGCCTGTACGCTGCGGGCGTACTCTGTGATCAACAGGATATTAAGCCCGGTTTCGGGTTTACATCCGGCGACAGCAGGCAGGTCGATCACCGGAATCACTTGGTCCCGGATATTCACCATGCCTAACAGCGGAGCCTTCATGCCGGCAGGGCGTGTAAATGTCGGCATCGGAACGATTTCACGGAGTTTGAAAACGTTGATGCCAAACAGCTCTGATTTCTGCTCTTCAACCGATTTGCCGAGGCGAAACAGCAGCAGCTCAAAGCGGTTAGACAAGGTTAGATTGGTCCTGTCATCAATATCTTTCTGGAAATTGTTCATCCTGTCCTCAGTGTGAAAGCCAGCCTTTCCACTGTTATCGGCATTGAGGCGGAAAAATAAAGCGTTAAACGGTGAAAATGGCGAAATCGTGAGCCAGTTCCGTTGCCGGGAACAGCGCTCTGCACTCTTCAAGTAACCGCTGGCAGCCCTTTGCATCGTAGCGTGAGCTGACGTGGGTCATGATGAGTCTGCCCACACCAGCGTCCCGCGCCAGTTGTGCGGCCTGACGGGTGGAGCTATGCCCGCGGCTGTTGGCTTTCTCCTCCATGGACGAATCCAGCGTGGTTTCATGTACCATCACGTCCACCCCTTTTGCCAGTTCGATAGCGCTCGCACAGGGTCCGGTATCACCGAAAATGGCGACGGACTTTCCCTTAATCGCCGGGGCGAGAAAATCGGCCCCGCTAATGGTGCGCCCGTCTTCCAGCACGATAGTTTTTCCCGCTTTGAGATCCTGAAAACAAGGGCCTGGTTTAACGCCTGCCGCTTTGAGCGCGTTGGCATCAAGCGCACCGGGTTTGTCGTGTTCTTCAACACGAAAACCGTAGCACTCCAGCGGATGTTCCAGTTGAAACGCGGTCACTTTGCGCAGGCCGTCATCCACAATCTCACCGGCGGTGATTTCTACAATATCCAGCGGGTAATCGGTCCAGGAGCCGCTTAGTCGCAAGGCTGTTTCGGTAAATTCTCGTAACCCTTTCGGGCCATAAAGCGTCAATGGCTGGACGTTTCCCGCCATTGAACGGCTGCACAGCAACCCCGGCAAACCAAAAAGGTGATCGCCATGCAGATGACTGATAAAAATACGATCAAGTTTGCCCGGGTTGAACGGGGTGCTAAGCATTTGATGCTGCGTCCCTTCGCCGCAATCAAAAAGCCACAAACCTGCCTGAGTAGGGTGTTGCAGATTCAGTAATATTGCCGTTACATTGCGAGAACGTGTGGGAACTCCCGCAGACGTACCTAAAAATAGTAATTCCATCTTTACGTTACACTTTTCGCCATTAATGAGGCAGGGTGTTCAGGTTATCACAACAAAGGGGCAGACAATGATCCACTGGCAAGATCTCCATCATGCAAAGCTGAGTGTTCAGGAGCTGTATGCCATTCTTCAGCTTCGCTGCGCGGTATTTGTTGTTGAGCAGCAATGTCCGTATCAGGACGTGGATGGCGACGACTTAATCGGCGAGAACCGTCACATTCTGGGATGGCATAATGATGAACTGGTGGCGTATGCGAGGATTCTGAAAAGTGACGATGATCTGGAGCCGGTAGTGATTGGCCGGGTGATTGTCAGCGAAGCGCTACGCGGCGAAAAATTGGGACAGCAGTTAATGACGCAAACGCTGACCTCCTGTACGCAGCATTGGCCGCATAAGGCGTTATACCTGGGGGCCCAGGCGCATCTGCAATCGTTTTATGCAAAATTTGGTTTTGTTCCAGTCACGGAGATCTATGACGAAGATGGTATTCCACACATCGGCATGGCGCGTGAGGGTCATCAAGCGTAAACAGCCCCTGTCGTCTATAGTTAGCGGGTACGTCAATAGAAAGGGAGAATATAATGTCTTTTCATTCTTACGAATCACGTATTGATGACGATTTGGAATTGTTGAGCGAAACGTTGGCAGAAGTGCTACGTTCTTCCGGCGATCCTGCCGACCAGAAATACCTTGAGTTGAAAGCGCGGGCTGAGCAGGCGTTAGAAGAGGTGAGAAACCGCGTTAGTCACGCCTCTGACAGTTACTATTATCGTGCAAAGCAGGCTGTTTGCCGGGCAGATGACTATGTACACGAAAAACCCTGGCGTGGGATCGGCGTGGGGGCGACAGTTGGTTTAGTGATGGGATTATTGCTGGCACGGCGATAAATATAGCGCTGTCATCGCACTCCCTATACGGGGGTACTGCTTTTTCTGCTCAGTACCCCGTATAATGAGAGGTTTTTAACAGGGAGAGGTCCGCGTGCATTCAATCACTACTGCGCTGGAAAGTCTGATGCGCATTTTGTCGCAAGAGATACCGGCAGCACCTGGCATTCGTATTTACGACATACCTTTCCCACTGAACGATGCTTTTGACGCTTTAGGATGGCTGGCCAGCCAGCCCGTCTGGCCTCAGTTTTACTGGCAGCAACGTAACGGCGATGAAGAAGCGGCTGTGCTGGGCGCCGTTGCGACATTCACCTCACTGGAATCCGCCCAACGGTTTTTACGCCAACATGATAATCACCCCGAACTGCGTGTCTGGGGCCTGAATGCGTTTGAGCCGCAGCGCGGTAATTTATTGCTGCCGCGACTGGAATGGCGACGCTGCGTCGGGGTCGCGACCTTACGACTCCACCTGTATAGCGACGTGTCGTTGCGTGAAGATGCCGCGCAGGCCGCTGCATTTATTTCAACACTTGCGCAGGTAAAACCGCTTCCCGCATTGCGTTTGATTTTGACGGGAGAACAGCACTGGCCGGATAAAGACGGTTGGGTTCGCCTTATTGAGCTTGCCACGCAGACCATTGCTGAGGAAGAACTCGACAAAGTGGTGCTGGCGCGTGCGACCGATTTACAGTTTTCTCAGCCAGTTAATGCCGCGGCTGTTATGGCCTCCAGTCGTCGTTTAAATCTCAACTGTTACCACTTCTATATGGCGTTTTCCGCCGAATCTGCTTTTCTTGGCTCTTCCCCTGAACGTCTGTATAGACGGCGTGACACGGCACTGCGCACTGAGGCGCTGGCCGGAACAGTCGCCAATCACCCTGACGATCATCGCGCCTGGCAGCTTGGTGAATGGCTGATGAAGGACGATAAAAATCAGCGTGAGAACATGTTGGTGGTGGAAGATATTTGCCAACGGCTGCAAAACTGTACGCAAACCCTCGATGTCCTGCCGCCGCAGGTACTCAGACTGCGCAAAGTACAGCATCTGCGCCGCTGTATCTGGACTGCGCTCAATCAGGCGGACGATACGCTTTGCCTGGTACAACTACAGCCTACTGCAGCCGTAGCGGGTATTCCGCGCGAGCTGGCGCGTGAATTTATCCAACATAATGAACCCTTTGAACGCGAGTGGTATGCCGGTTCCGCGGGTTATCTTTCATTGCGTCAGAGTGAGTTTTGCGTGTCATTACGTTCAGCGAAAATTAGCGCAAACGTCGTACGCCTGTATGCCGGGGCGGGGATCGTGCGCGGTTCAGATCCTGAGCAAGAATGGCAAGAAATAGATAATAAAGCGGCAGGGTTACGTACTTTATTACAGATGGAAGGATAATGATTTCGTGTATATTCCCGACTCATATCAAAAATCCATTTATTCGATTCTTTATACTGTGTCGCAATATTGATACCGGACAATCTCATGTCAGTAAGCGCATTTAACCGACGCTGGGCGGCGGTCATTCTGGAAGCACTCACTCGCCACGGCGTCAGGCATGTTTGCATTGCCCCTGGCTCTCGTTCGACGCCGTTGACTTTAGCGGCAGCGGAAAATCCCGCTTTTATCCATCATACGCATTTTGACGAGCGCGGACTGGGACATCTCGCCTTAGGTCTGGCGAAAGTCAGCAGGCAACCTGTTGCCGTTATTGTCACCTCTGGTACGGCGGTAGCGAATTTGTATCCGGCGCTGATTGAAGCCGGACTGACCGGTGAAAAACTGATTTTACTCACCGCTGACAGACCGCCTGAGCTTATTGACTGTGGCGCTAACCAGGCGATTCGTCAGGCCGGCATGTTTGCGTCGCATCCGTCGCAAACGCTCTCTTTACCACGCCCGACGCAGGACATTCCGGCAAGCTGGCTGGTGTCTACTATCGATAATGCCTTAGCCGCGCTGCATAGCGGGGCGGTTCATATTAACTGTCCGTTTGCAGAACCCTTGTATGGCGAGATGGACGAAACGGGTCTGGCCTGGCAGCAGCGTCTTGGTGACTGGTGGCAGGATGATAAACCCTGGTTGCGCGAAGCGCGTCGACTGGAAAGTGATAAACAGCGCGACTGGTTTTTTTGGCGGCAAAAACGTGGGGTGGTACTTGCCGGGCGCATGAGCGCCGAAGAGGGCAAGAAAGTTGCGCTCTGGGCACAGACATTAGGTTGGCCACTCATTGGTGATGTGCTGTCGCAAACCGGACAGCCGTTGCCCTGCGCCGATCTGTGGCTGGGGAACGCGAAAGCGGTAGCAGAATTAGAGCAGGCGCAGATTGTGGTGCAGCTCGGCAGTAGTCTGACCGGTAAACGGTTGCTGCAATGGCAGGCCAATTGCGACCCACAGGAATTCTGGATTGTCGACAATATCGAAGGACGTCTGGATCCTGCTCATCATCGTGGACGCCGGCTGGTGGCAAAAGTAGGCGACTGGCTGGAGCTGCATCCGGCAGAGAAACGCCAGCCCTGGTGTGTGGAGATCCCGCGGCTGGCGCAACAGGCATGGCAGGCGGTAGAAGCCCGCCGTGACACGTTTGGCGAAGCACAGCTGGCGCACCGTATTCGCGAGTATCTGCCAGAGCAGGGACAGTTGTTCGTAGGAAACAGCCTGGTTGTACGGTTGATTGATGCACTGTCTCAGCTTCCGGCAGGTTTCCCGGTTTACAGCAATCGCGGTGCGAGCGGCATTGACGGTCTGCTATCAACGGCGGCTGGCGTACAGCGTGCCAGCGCGAAATCGACGCTGGCTATTGTTGGCGATTTATCCGCGCTGTATGACCTGAATGCGCTGGCGTTATTGCGCCAGGTTTCTGCACCGTTTGTTCTGATAGTGGTTAATAATAACGGCGGACAGATTTTCTCCCTGCTGCCAACCCCGCCAGGCGAACGTGAACGGTTCTACCTGATGCCGCAGAACGTCCATTTTGAGCATGCCGCGGCTATGTTTGACCTCAAATATCACCGCCCGGAGAACTGGGCGCAACTGGAGAGCGCGCTGACGAACGCCTGGCGTACTCCGGTGGCAACGGTGATTGAGCTGGTAGTGAATGAAACTGACGGGGCGCAAACCCTGCAGCAACTGCTGGCGCAGGTCAGTCATCTATGATCCTGCACGCGCAGGCGAACACGGGTCAGGTGGATTTCCCCTGGCTGGTTTTCCTGCACGGATTTTCCGGTGATCGCCGGGAATGGCAGGCGGTCGGCGAAGCGTTTCAGGATTATTCGCGGCTATACATCGATCTGCCGGGACACGGTGGCTCCGCTGACATCAGCGTGAGCGGGTTCGATGATGTCAGCGTTTTGCTGCGTAATACTCTACTTAGTTACAACATACTTAACTACTGGCTGGTGGGATACTCTCTTGGCGGCAGAGTCGCAATGATGGCGGCCTGTCAGGGGATGCCGGGACTCTGCGGTCTGGTTGTTGAAGGTGGGCACCCTGGCTTACAACACGAAGATGAGCGCGTTCAGCGTCGTCTTTCAGATGGACGTTGGGCCGCACGTTTTCGCCGTGAGTCGTTGCACGATGTGTTTAATGACTGGTACCAGCAACCAGTTTTCGCTTCGCTGGATGCGACCGAAAGAGAGGCGCTGGTCGCTTTACGCTGCCAGAATAAGGGTGAAACGTTGGCGGCAATGCTGGAAGCCACCTCGCTGGCCGTACAACCTGATTTACGTGTGCAACTAAAAACGCGCACATTTCCGTTTTATTATTTATGTGGTGAACGTGACGATAAATTCCGCGCTCTGGCGGCGGAAATATCCGTACCGAACCATGTGATTCGTAACGCCGGACACAACGCGCATCGGGACAATCCCGCTGGCGTGGTGGACTGTCTGGCTCAGATTCTGCGTCGCTGACTATAGGACATTTTATGATCTATCCTGATGAAACAATGCTTTACGCACCGGTAGAATGGCTCGACTGCTCTGAAGGCTACACCGACATTCGCTATGAGAAATCCACCGACGGTATCGCAAAAATCACCATTAATCGTCCGCAGGTACGCAATGCTTTCCGTCCTGTCACCGTCAAAGAGATGATTCAGGCGCTGGCGGATGCTCGCTATGATGACAATATTGGCGTGATTATTCTGACCGGTGCGGGCGATAAAGCGTTCTGCGCGGGTGGCGATCAGAAAGTACGTGGCGATTACGGCGGATACCAGGATGACTCCGGCGTGCATCATCTGAACGTGCTGGACTTCCAGCGCCAAATCCGCACGTGTCCGAAACCGGTTGTCGCGATGGTGGCAGGGTATTCCATCGGTGGTGGCCATGTGCTGCACATGATGTGCGATCTGACTATTGCGGCTGAAAACGCCATCTTTGGTCAGACTGGCCCGAAAGTCGGTTCCTTCGACGGAGGATGGGGTGCGTCCTACATGGCGCGTATCGTCGGTCAGAAAAAAGCACGTGAAATCTGGTTCCTGTGCCGTCAATACGATGCAAAACAGGCGCTGGATATGGGCCTGGTCAATACCGTGGTTCCACTGGTCGATCTGGAAAAAGAGACGGTGCGCTGGTGTCGTGAAATGCTGCAAAACAGCCCGATGGCGCTGCGTTGTCTGAAAGCTGCACTGAATGCCGACTGCGATGGTCAGGCGGGTCTGCAGGAACTGGCCGGTAACGCGACCATGCTGTTCTACATGACTGAAGAAGGTCAGGAAGGCCGTAACGCCTTTAACCAGAAACGCCAGCCTGACTTCAGCAAATTCAAACGGAATCCGTAATGCGTAGCGCGCAGGTATACCGTTGGCAGATCCCCATGGACGCGGGGGTGATTTTGCGTGACAGGCGGTTAAAAACGCGTGACGGGCTGTACGTTTGTCTTCGTGACGGCGAGCGCGAAGGGTGGGGAGAGATCTCTCCACTACCGGGCTTCAGCCAGGAAACCTGGGAAGAGGCGCAAACTGCGCTGCTGGCCTGGGTCAACGGTTGGCTGCAGGGGGATTCATCCTTGCCACAGCTGCCTGCCGTTGCATTTGGTGTTAGCTGTGCGCTGGCCGAGCTTGCGGGTACGTTGCCTGAGGCGGCGGACTATCGTGCTGCGCCGTTGTGTACAGGTGATCCTGACGATCTGGTGCTGCAATTGGCAGACATGCCTGGCGAGAAAGTTGCGAAGGTAAAAGTCGGTCTGTATGAAGCTGTTCGCGACGGTATGGTCGTCAACCTGTTGCTGGAGGCGATCCCGGAACTGCACCTGCGGCTTGATGCCAATCGTGCCTGGACGCCGCTGAAAGCCCAGCAGTTTGCGAAATATGTCAATCCTGAGTATCGCGGGCGCATTGCCTTCCTCGAAGAGCCGTGTAAAACCCGTGATGATTCCCGCGCGTTCTCACGTGAAACAGGGATTGCCATTGCCTGGGATGAAAGTCTGCGTGAAGCCGATTTCACCTTTATGGCCGAAGAGGGCGTGAAGGCTGTCGTCATCAAGCCTACGCTGACGGGTAGCCTCGACAAGGTTCGTGAGCAGGTTGCAGCCGCACACGCGCTCGGTCTCACCGCCGTGATCAGCTCCTCTATCGAATCGAGCCTGGGCTTAACCCAGCTGGCGCGCATTGCTGCCTGGTTGACGCCACAGACTATCCCTGGTCTGGATACGCTCAGCCTGATGCAGTGCCAGCAGGTGCGCACCTGGCCGGGCAGTACGTTGCCGTGCATTGAGATAGATGCGCTGGAACGATTGCTATGACCCAGTGGGAAATGCCCGATGGCGCAAGCGCATCGGGCCTGGAGCGATTGTCCGATACGCCTGATTTTACTGACTGGCCGTGGCGTCACTGGCGACAGGCTCGTGCGGACGCGCCAGCCTTACGCCTCAACGATGAGGTGTTAAGCTGGGGCGAACTCTGTGCACGAGTCGATCGTCTGGCAAGCGGCTTTGCGGCTCAAGGGGTGGAAGAGGGCGATGGCATATTGCTCCGCGCCTGGAATCATCCCCGTCCGCTGCTGGCCTGGCTGGCATTGTTGCAGTGCGGGGCACGAATTTTACCTGTGAACCCGCAGTTGCCACAGTCGTTGCTGGATGTGTTAATTCCGGATCTGACGCTGCGTTTTGCGCTGGATCTGGAAGGCGAAAGTCCGCTTCCGGGCCTGACACCGCTGCGGATGTTGGAACAGTCTGGCGAGCATGCTGCCGTCTGGTTGCCTCAGCGCTTGAGCACAATGACGTTAACCTCCGGCTCAACCGGACTGCCTAAAGCGGCGGTACATACTTGTCAGGCGCATTTGGCGAGTGCGCAGGGGGTGCTGTCACTGATGCCATTTGGCGAAGACGATGACTGGCTGCTCTCGCTACCGTTATTTCACGTTTCCGGTCAGGGGATAATGTGGCGCTGGTTGTTTGCCGGGGCGCGTATGACCGTGCGCGATAAGCAACCGTTAGAGCAGATGCTGGCTGGTTGTACCCATGCTTCGCTGGTTCCCACGCAGCTTTGGCGACTGTTGGTCAATAACACACCGATATCGCTAAAGGCCGTGTTACTGGGCGGTGCAGCGATTCCTGTTGAATTGACTGAACAAGCGCGTGAGCAGGGTATTCGCTGCTGGTGCGGTTACGGGTTAACAGAATTTGCCTCCACGGTTTGTGCGAAAGAGGCCGATGGTAAGGCAGATGTCGGCTCTGCACTACCGGGCAGAGAAGTCAGGATTGTTGATGATGAAGTCTGGCTTCGTGCCGCCAGCATGGCGCAAGGTTACTGGCGTAACGGACAGCTTTATCCGCTGGTTAATGCGCAAGGCTGGTTTGCCACCCGCGATCGCGGCATCGTGCATGATGGCAAGTTAACCATTGTCGGGCGGATGGACAACCTGTTTTTTAGTGGCGGAGAAGGGATCCAGCCGGAAGAGGTGGAGCGCGTTATTATATCGCATCCCCATGTTCTGCAAGCTTTTATTGTGCCAATCGAAGATGAAGAGTTTGGTCATCGCCCCGTTGCGGTTGTGGAGTACGATGCCGAAGTCGGAAGTATTGATCTGGCAGAATGGGTGAAAGATAAGCTGGCACGTTTCCAGCAACCCGTTCGTTGGCTAACCTTACCCGCAGAATTGAAAAGCGGTGGTATTAAGATTTCTCGCCGGGCGCTGCTGGAGTGGGTCCGTATCCGCGGTAAAGCTTAAGAAAACATTAAATTTATCTCGCATAATTGCCATTCCCTGGCCATTGTCCTTTGGTTTATCTGCTAAAGTGTAACCTATTGTGAAAATCATTAGCAAAAGGTGCGCTATGGAATGGCATGTGAAGAAGTCTTGCTGTAACCAAAAAGCAGGGAGGCTCTATATTGTACTTTGTGATACCGGTGGTTCGTTGAAAATGCTGGCTGAAGCGCAAGCCTGCGAGCGTGTAAAAGTCGGCGATCTGCTGTCACCGCTAAAAGATGCCCAGTATTGTATTAACCGTGACACATCGCGAGTGATTAAAATCATTGATGCCAGACAGTATCTCTGCGAAGAATGGGAGCGTCTGCGACAACTGTCTGACGATAATTGATCTCAGGGCGTCTGTTGGCGGGCAGGTAAGAATATGGTCATTAATCCCGCCATAATACACAGCACACCCACCAGGGCTTTTACTGAGAAGGTTCCTTGCCAGCCTGGTAAAATCATTGATGCGATCCACACCAGCACATAGCTGAGGCTGAGCAAGGCATAGGCTTTGCTCAGCGCGAGCTGATGCAGGGCTTTATGCCAGCACATCACTGACAGTAAATAACCTACCAGCCCGCCATACAAGGCGAATGCGCTGCTGCTGGTTGAAAAAACGGCGGAGATAAACGCCAGCGGTTGCAGCATGGGTGGCAGATTATCCATCGCGTAACCCAGACTTAGCTGAGCAACCGACGTAATAATCACGCTACACAGCCCCCAAAAGATGCCCATTACACCGCGCTCCCAAGAATAAAGATGCCGGTGATGAGTAGCCCAACGCCCAGCCAGTGACGCGTTGTGACGGGTTCGCGCCAGATTTTCCATGCTGCCAGCGTGACCCATACAAAGTTCAGGCTTAGCATCGGGTAGGCGATACCGACGGGAATATTCTGCAATACTGCCAGCCAGAGCAGCATGGCCAGTCCCAGGCAGGCCAGCGCCAGACCAATCCACTGCGCGATATAGCGTGTTCGCGCGTGGGCGGGTACCGGGCGGGTGGCCTGCTTCTGGCACAATTGTCCACAGACGCTGAGCAGGCTGGCAAAGACTAAGGTTAGCCAGATCATTTAGGCCTGTACTGAATCAAGACCATGCGCCCCTGATTGTCGATATAGTCAGCGGGAGGAATGGCAAGCTGATTAATATCCTCATCCTTCGAAATTGATAGCACGAGCGTAATGATCCCTTCCTGACGATGTTGCGCCAACCAGCCGGCAAAATCATCCCGACTGACGAAGCGTCCCTGGGCATCCGGATAATTAAGGCCGTATTTTAACTCACCTGTTTGCCCGTACATGTTGATGTCATCGCGTTTCAGGCTCCAGGCCAGGCCAGCAGCAACGCCAACACTGTCGGTGAAAATATAACGGCTTGACTCCAGCGACTCTTTGGTCATCTCAACAAAAAACTGTGGCTGTTTGGATTCCATTACCCGGTCAGGTACTGAGAAGCCGAACAACAGCGCCAGCCCCAGCGGGCAGAGTGCTGCTAATTTCCAGTTTTTTTCACTGTTGTTAAGCGTATACCAGCCAAACAGCGTCCAGGTGATAAAGATACCCCATGAGCAAAACACTTTATACGTTTCGATATGCGACCAGACCGGTGTCTTCAACGGTCCGAGCGTGGACACGATAAATGTGGCGACAATACCAATAACACCGAACAGAATATTGATCCAACTGTTGACGCGCAGGGCTGCAGAACCTTTTTCAGCAGCCTGCAAGCCAAACCGCGCGGTAAGGATCGCCAGCGGTGCGAAGCAGGAAAGAATATAGGTTGGCAACTTCCCTTTTGCGATACTGAAAAACAGGATCGGCATAATAATCCAGCTCAGCAGGTATAAGGCGCTACGTGGTACATCCCGTTCACGCCAGCCGGTACGCAATGCGCCCGGTAGTAGCCCGAGCCAGGGTAAGGCACCTGCCACGAAAACCGGTATGTAGTACCAGAATGGCGCTTTATGCTGGGCATCATCCTGCGCAAAACGCTGAATATGCTCAATCCAGAAAAAGTAGTGCCAGAAGTCAGATTCGCGTTGTGCAATCGCCATCCCCCACGGCAGGACAATGGCAATACAGCTGATAATCGACAACAGACCGTAAATAAAGATCTCTTTCCAGCGCCTTTGCACGAAAACCCATGGCAGCACGCTGAGGACGGGGACAGCGAGCGCGAGAAAGCCTTTGGTCATCACGCCCATGCCGCAGGTGAGTCCTAACAGCAAAAAGGCGACAATTTTACCTGTTCTGGTGGTGGCCTGCATTCCCTCCCAAAAACAGCACATGCCCGCCATTAGCCACAGCGCGATAATGGGATCAAGTACCGCATAGGTTCCTATACTGTAAACAGAGAAAAACGTTAGAAAGATGACGGCAGAGAGTATGGCCGTGCGTTTGTCACGCCATAGCCGCATTGCCAGCCAGGCGACCAGAAGTGCAGTCAGTAGGGTTGCAAAAATAGCCCCCGCCCTGACGCCAAAGTTGTTTGCACCAAACAACCATTGCCCGATGCTGTTTAACCAGTATCCCGCGATGGGTTTTTCAAAATAGCGTAGCCCTAAAAAATGTGGGACGATCCAGTCGCCAGACGTCAGCATTTCCCGACTGATTTCAGCATAGCGCGTTTCGTCGGGCTGCCAGAGCAGGCGGCTATTGATGGGTAAAATAAAATACAGTGCAATAAATGCGACAAATGCCAGGGCGTAACGTGCGGATTTCATGGTGTCACACTCGCGGGTTGCTGGCAGCCGAGCCATCCCTCTCTGCCGGGTATTTTGCTACGAACGATCTGGCCCGTTGGCAGTGTACTGATATCGTCTGGTAACAGTTCGCCCAGTGGACAAAACGTAATTCCTGCGTCGGCGGCACGAATGAGCAGATCGTCAAATTTCTGTTGAAAAGCAATGCCTTCCACCTCTGCGTGAATCGTGTAGACCGGGGTGCCTTTGTCCCGCTGAATACGGGAGAGAATATAGTCGTTGAAGTCCGCTGCCTGTACCTCTTGACCAACAACCTCATCCCATGTCGGTAGCGTGACCGGAATTTGTGGCGTACCCATTTCTCCTGTTTCAAGTACAGGACGGAATAACGATGTTCCCCTGCAATCGCTGTTATAGCGCAGATGGAATGTTTCTTTCGCTTCGACGACGCGCGAGTCGGCACGCCAGCCAGCGACGGCAGAACAGGTGACGGGTTGGCCGATGATCGTTTCGAGCGCATTAATGCCTCGCGAAATATCATCAATCAGCTGTTTATCGTTCCAGTTGCCACTTCGTGATTGCCAGGCATGATGATCCCAGGCGTGTAAGCCTGTTTCGTGATACCGGGCAGCTTGCGAAATGATGGCCGCATTGGCCAGGCCAATTTCTTTTCCAGGCCAGGCGGTGCCGGCCAGTAAAATATCCCACCCGTAGAGTGAGGCTGCGTTTGAGCGCAGCATCTTCCACAAAAATTGCGGCTTCACCAGACGCCAGAGATGGCGTCCCATGTTGTCGGGCCCGACGCTAAAAAAGAAACTTGCCCGAACGTTATGCCGGTTCAATGTCTCCAGCAGGCGGGGCACGCCTTCGCGTGTCCCCCTGAATGTATCGACATCTATGCGCAAGCCCACTTTGGTCATGATGTGTGTTCCGTGATATCCACACTGCGTAAGAAGAAGTCCAGCGTCTCTTCAACCGTCTCTTGCATCTCGATTGTTGGTTCCCAGTTCAGGCAACGTTTGGCGTTACGAATACTGGGTTTGCGGTGCTCAACGTCCTGGTAGCCTTTGCCATAGTAGCTGCTACTCTCAACGTCACGGAAACCAGCAAACGGCGGGAAGTGTTGGCGCAATGGATGTTTTTCGAAGCAGGAAAGGAGCATTTCAGCCAGTTCCTGAATACTTGCTTCATTATCCGGATTACCGATATTGATGATCTCGCCGTCACAACGCCCGCCGTCGTTTTCAATGATGCGGAACAGGGCTTCGATACCGTCACGAATGTCGGTAAAGCAGCGCTTCTGCTTGCCGCCTTCAATCAGCTTGATGGGAGAGCCTTCCACCAGATTCAGGATCAGTTGGGTAATGGCGCGTGAACTGCCGATACGTGCGGCGTTCAGGCTATCCAGACGCGGTCCCATCCAGTTAAACGGACGGAATAAGGTGAAACGTAATCCTTCTTTTTCACCGTATGCCCAAATGACGCGATCCAGCAGTTGTTTAGAGACCGAGTAGATCCAGCGCGGTTTATTAACCGGGCCGACGATTAGGTTGGAGCTGTCTTCATCGAAGTCTTTATCGGTACACATACCGTAGACTTCAGACGTTGACGGGAAAATGATGCGTTTGCGGTACTTAACACAGTAACGAATAATTTTCAGGTTTTCTTCAAAATCGAGTTCGAAGACGCGCAGCGGGTTGCGGGTATACTCAATCGGCGTGGCAATGGCGACCAGTGGCAGCACGACGTCGCATTTTTTCACATGATATTCAATCCATTCGGAGTGAATGCTGATATCACCTTCCACAAAATGGAATCGTGGGTGTTGCAGAAAACGCTCAATCGCATCGCTGCCAATATCAAGCCCGTAGATTTCGTAGTTATCTTCGCGCAGCAGGCGTTCGGTCAGGTGGTTGCCAATGAAACCGTTAACGCCAAGGATCAAAACGCGGGTGCGGCGTTTGCTGGCGGAAACGGGCTGGCTATTGAGGCGAGAACCTGCAACCAGACCCAAAACTTGTGCCAGCTGTGAGCCCTGCATGGTAATGCCATCACCCGCTTGCCCGGTAATGATTTCGAGTGCGCCATCGGCACAGGCAATCAGCAATGGTGATACGGAGATAACCGTTCCCGGCAGCGCCGCAGATGTATTTGCACTCTGGCGTGATGACCAGATGGTGAATTTTTGTGTACCGGCATAGCTAAATGCACCAGGCCATGGATCGGACACGGCGCGAACCATGTTATGCAGTTGTGCGCAGGGTTTGTTCCAGTCGAGGAAACTGTCTTCCGGCGTGCGGCGACCAAAACAGGTGGCGTCGGCTTCCTGTTGTGGGTATTCCTGAAAATCACCGGCTTTGATGGCTGGCAGCGCCTGCGCCAGTACCTCGCGGGCAGACTGGCATAATTTATGGTGTAGGGTTAACGCCACGTCATCGGGGGAAATGGTAATGCGTTGCTGGGCGACGATGGCACCGGCATCTGCGCGCTTGACCATGCGGTGAAGCGTCACACCTGTTTCGGTTTCGCCATTGACTAATACCCAGTTCAGCGGTGCACGGCCACGATATTTGGGCAGCAATGAGCCGTGCAGATTAAAGGCTCCCGCAGGCGCAATACGCAGGATCTCATCGCTGAGTAAATGGCGATAGTAGAATGAGAAGATCACATCAGGGGCGAGTTGGCCGATCCGCTCGATCCACAGCGGATGATTGACCTCGTCAGGAGCGTACACCGGAATTCCTGCGCTGGCAGCGAGGCGGGAAACTGAGCCAAAAAACGCTTTTTCACCTGGGTTATCGGCATGCGTAAAAATAGCAGCGATGTCATAACCCGCATCCAACAGGGCCTGAACCCCCTGACATCCCATATCGTGATAGGCAAATACGACGGCTTTCATGCGCGGTTTTCCTCAGTTGACTGCGTGGTTTGTGGACGGATAACGTGTTGAACAAAATAGCGAGGGCGTGCGCGGACATCGTTATAGATGCGACCGATATATTCGCCGAGTAATCCCATGCCAATGAATTGCGCGCCGATAAAGGTAAACAGCACGGCAAACAGCATAAACACACCTTCTGCCGCCCACTGCGGGCCGAGCGTCAGGCGAAGAACAACAAGCAGGACCGACAGGGTAAAACCTGTGGCGGCAATGATGCTGCCCAGCAGGCTCAACATACGCAATGGCGTGGTGGTCAGGCAGGTTACCAGGTCATACATCAGGTTTATCAGACGCATGAAACTGTATTTAGAGTCGCCAAATTCACGCTCGGCATGGTGTACCGGGATTTCCGTGGCGCGGCGGGCAAAGATGTTAGCCAGGATTGGAATAAAGGTGCTGCGCTCCTGGCAATGCAACATGGCATCGACGATGTGACGGCGATAGGCGCGCAGCATGCAGCCGTAATCGCCCATGGCTTTACCGGTCGTGCGCTGAATCAGATGATTGATCATCCGTGAGGCGGTCTTACGAAAGCGGCTGTCCTGGCGGTTCTGACGCACCGTTCCGACGACATCGAAGCCTTCTTTTGCCGTGGCAACCAGCCGTGGGATCTCCTCGGGCGGGTTTTGTAAATCAGCATCCAACGTGATGATCAAGTCGCCAGTGACGTGGCTGAAACCGGCCATAATCGCCGAGTGTTGCCCATAGTTTCGATTCAACAGAATAGAGACAATATGGCTGTTCGGTGCCTGGGAGGCGTCCATCATCAGTTGAGCTGAATTGTCACTGCTACCGTCATCAATGAGCAGGATTTCATATTCAGTATCCAGTTTTTCGCAGGCGGCGCTGGTGCGCCTGATTAATTCTGGCAGGCTTTCCTGTTCGTTAAAAACGGGAATGACCACCGAGACTTTACTAATCGGTGAGGCTTCAAACATGCTTATTGTCCTGCAATCTGGCGAAGTGCCGTAATGACGCGTTGTATGTCATCGTCGGTCATGTCGGGAAATAGCGGCAGTGAACAAATGCGAGCGCTATTCCATTCGGTATTAGGCAGAGAAAGATCGGTGAAACGTTCGCGATAATATTTCTGCGTGTGGGCCGCGCGAAAATGCAGGCCTGTGCCAATATTTCTGGCCTTTAGTGCTTCCATCAGAGCATCTCTGCTCACCCACAACGGGCTTCATCCACGCGAATGATGAACAAATGCCAGGCGTGCACATGCGACCACTGAGGCAGGGTGAGCGGTTGAAACGGCGTATCGGCCAGCGCTTGTTGATACTGCTGCGCAATTTGCGCCCGGCGCGCGTTCAGACGATCCAGCTTGTTCAACTGCACCAGGGCGATGGCGGCGTTGATGTCAGTCAGGTTGTACTTGTATCCCGGCACGAGAACTTCAGCCTGCGGCGCGCGACCATAGGTTTGACGGTCATAAGCATCTACACCCAGGCCGTGGAATTTCAGGCTGCGAAGCCGTTGAGCGAGCTGGCTGTCGTCAGTAACAATTAACCCACCCTCTGCACAGGTCACATTTTTGATCGCGTGAAAGGAAAAGATTGCGGTACCACGAGCACCAACATGGCGCCCCTTGTATAACGTTCCGACGGCGTGCGCTGCATCTTCAATAACAGGGATTCCGTAGCGTTCACCGATGGCGTAAATGGCATCAAGATCGGCCGGGGCCCCGGCATAATGCACGGGAATAATAGCTTTGGTTCGTGGTGTGATAGCGGCTTCAATGTGTTCGGGGGTCACCATCAGCGTATCGCGGTCGACATCGATCATAACCGGTGTGGCACCCAGCAGGACAATCATGTTGAGTGTAGATACCCACGTCATCGACGGGGTGATCACTTCATCGCCTTCACCCACACCCAGCGCCATTAGCGTAATGTGCATACCTGCCGTCGCAGAACAGACGGCAACGGCGTTTTGGTTTCCTGTGAGCTGGCAGAAAGCGTCTTCCAACTGCTGATTTTTAGGACCCGTGGTTATCCACCCTGAATCCAGAACCGCCTTAACTGCGGCAAGTTCTTCATCACCCATTGCCGGACGGGAGAAAGGCAAAAAGTCAGACATCATTATTCCTTCAAGCCATTTAACGCCACCGCGGTTTTATTTTTAGTGATAAACAGGGGCATCGTTAATTATTTCATCAGGCCACAAAGGTTAAAGACTGAAGGTTAATTTATCCTTAAGAGTTTAAGGTTGGAGATATAAAGGGGGATGTGGAGGAGATTATTTTATTTGTCTGAAAATAAATGATTTTTACGAGTGTTTTGTCGTGGCTATGGCATTGCAGCCCTGCTGCTGAATGATGAGTGCAATGCCATGATCTGAAGGATCAATATCCTACTGCTATCACCATTTAAGCTTACAATAACCCTTTCAATGTTAACGTTTTACGTGTGGCGATGTTTAAATCGTATTGGGCGAGATCTTCCGGTTTAACCCAGGCGAAGTCCTGGAACTCTTCGTTAATCTTCACTTCACGGTTAGCGGAAACACAATCGAAGATGAGATAAATCATGTAAATCTCTTCCTGGCTACCATCAGCATAGGTTTTGGTTCGAATATCGTCACTGAAGGTCCAGGGGGTAATCTGCGATAACTCGAGGTGTTCTCCCAGTTCTTCCCTGATTTCCCGACGTAAGGCTTCTTCGATACGCTCTCCTGGCTCAACGCCGCCGCCAGACAACGCCCACTGACCAGGGAAAACGCCGCGATCGTCGGCCATTTTGCACAGTAAATAACAGCCTTCATTTTGAATGAGTGGGCAAACAATCGTTCTTTGACGCATAAGTCTGTTCCTTGTAGGAGAGGGCGGAGGAGTCCATCGTTAACATATCTTACCTTTTGCAGGCGACAGAAAAAACGCTTCATTGCTGTTTAAGCCTGCTTTGCCGGGGGAAAGAAGGTTGTCTGTTGAAAACGGCAATCAGGTGCCTTTCACCGTCAATTTCAGGTAAGAACTTAACCTTACTGAAACATTGCGGGTAGTATTTAGTTACAATATGTCATTGCATCGCTTTTTTAGCTCATTGATTCCTCGCCATCTGGCAGTACAATCCAGCGGTTTTGGGGCTATGTTTTGATTCTTGCTGGAAAGGATAGAAAATGAAAAAAAGTTTATTACTGGGTTTTGCCGGAATGCTGTTTGTTTCTGCGTCGGCGAATGCGATTAGCATTAGCGGTCAGGCTGGCGAAGATTACACTAACCTCGGTTTTGGTATGGGTACTGAGTCCACCGGACTGGCTGTTAGCGGCAACTGGATGCATAACGATGACGACGGTGATGTTGCAGGGCTTGGCCTTGGTCTGAATATCCCTCTGGGTCCGTTGCTGGCAACAGTCGGTGGGAAAGGTATCTATACCAACCCGAAAGACGGTGATGAAGGCTACGCGGCAGCTGTCGGTGGTGGTTTACAGTGGCCGATTGGCGACAGTTTCCGTCTGTTTGGCGAATACTACTACTCCCCGGACTCACTCTCCAGCGGGATCGACAGCTACGAAGAAGCAAATGCTGGTGCGCGCCTGACGATTATGCGTCCGCTGAGCATTGAAGCAGGTTACCGTTACCTGAATCTGGCGGGTAAAGATGGCAACCGCGATAACGCGATTGCTGACGGCCCATACATCGGGGTTAACGCCAGTTTCTAATCTACCAGGCGCGGCGTTCAGTCGCGCCTTCCCCCCTCCTTGCGTTATAGTGTTTTCATCATAAAAGCAGGAGAACACGATGTTAAACGTGGAGATGCTATCCACCGGGGATGAAGTGTTGCACGGACAAATCGTCGACACCAATGCCGCCTGGCTGGCCGATTTTTTCTTTAATCAGGGATTACCGTTAACACGCCGCAATACGGTAGGCGACAATCTGAATGATTTGGTCGCTATTCTGCGTGAGCGTAGCGAACATGCTGATGTGCTGATCGTCAATGGTGGCTTAGGGCCGACTAGCGATGATTTGAGCGCACTGGCGGCGGCAACCGCAAAAGGTGAAGGGCTGGTTCTGCATGAAGCGTGGCTGGCCGAAATGACGCGTTTTTTCCGTGAGCGGGGACGTGTGATGGCACCGAGCAATCGCAAACAGGCTGAACTTCCGGCCAGCGCGGAGTTTATTAATAATCCGGTCGGAACGGCCTGCGGGTTCGCCGTGAAGCTTAATCGCTGCCTGATGTTTTTTACGCCGGGTGTGCCGTCAGAATTTAAAGTTATGGTTGAACATGAGATCCTGCCGCGCCTGCGTGAGCGTTTTTCTCTTTCTCAGCCCCCGCTATGCCTGCGCTTAACGACTTTTGGTCGTTCTGAAAGCGATCTGGCGCAGAGCCTGGACTCTCTGGTTTTACCACCCGGGGTGACAATGGGGTATCGCTCGTCGATGCCGATTATCGAGCTGAAGTTAACCGGGCCCGATTCCCAACGTGAAGCGATGCTGGCGCTATGGCCAGAGGTGAAACGCGTTGCCGGCCAGAACATGATTTTTGAAGGTACCGAAGGGTTACCTGCGCAAATTACCCGTAAGCTCCAGGAGCGCCAGTACAGTCTGACGCTGAGCGAGCAATTTACCGGAGGCTTAATTGCTCTGCAGCTGTCTCGCGCCAGTGCCCCGCTGTTAGCGAGCGAGGTGGTGCCATCTCAGGAAGAAACGCTGGCACAAACGGCGCACTGGATAACCGAACGACGCGGCAACCATTATGCCGAACTGGCGCTGGCGGTATCGGGTTTCGAAAACGAACATATTAACTTCGCGCTGGCAACACCTGACGGTACGCATGCCTTGCGGGTGCGACTCAATGCAAATCGCTACAGTTTGGCTATTCGTCAGGAAGTTTGCGCAATGATGGCGCTTAATATGCTGCGGCGTTGGCTAAATGGTCAGGATATTGCCGGGGAACACGGCTGGATAGAAGTGGTTGAATCGCTCACGATTTAATGATTGATTGGGAAGGCGAAAAACCTTCCCGATCTGACTCATTCTGTGACATCGTCAGGCAATAGCCCAGTAATTAACCGAACCAAATCACGATCAATTCCATTTACCAGCATCATGCGCGCGATACGTAAGGCTTCTTCTTGCGTACCTTTCTGTACTCCTTGCGCTAATCCTTGTTGTATCCCTTGTTGTAGCCCATTGTGGTGACCTTCTTGTTTTAGCCTCTCTGCGATTGTCATCAACCTCTCCTTGTGGCGGGGGGAACGTTCGGCAACTTCATGGATAAATTCGCTGACGTGAGAAACGTCACCGTACCGTAGCAGGTAATTAAATAGCGTTTGTAGCTGGCTGTCATTAGCGGTGCTTGTAACTAATAGCGAGACCAGGCGGTCCACTAATCCCATCAAATCGCGATCTGTATATCCAGATAATCCCGAGCCATCTCAGGGTAAGACATTATCTTTTTAAAAACGGCATCATGCGGTGTAGATGTAGTGGATTTAGCCATGGTAGTCCGTCACCGGAAAGAGAAGATGGCGTGACGGTATCCACTTTTATAATGCGCTGCATGCGGAAAATGGGGTCTTTGCGTGGGTGAATCAGAGATAAATACGCCCGACTGCAACGTATTCAATTAAGCGGAACGGGCTACGCAAAAAAATGCCCGGTAGCAAATGACACCGGGCAACAGGTTTAACCCAACGCTTTGGCAAGCAGGGTGATAGGGTGTTCGCAGCGAAGACTTGTTGACATCTCAATCTGCCATTTACACGTTTCGCAGTCGGTCACGACGATATCCGCGCCGCTTTCTTCAATCTGGCGGAATAACGGTGCGCCGATTGATTGTGACGTCGGATAGTTTTCTTTTTTGAATCCGTAAGTTCCGGCGATCCCGCAGCACTGTGAATCCAGCACAGTCAGTTCAAGTCCGGGAATTTGTCGCAGCAGTTCCAGCGTATAGAGTGTCCAGCCCATTTTCTCCATATGACAGGGTGTGTGATAGACCACTTTTAGCGGCAACGTTTTCAGCGGCAACGTTTTCCCTTCGTCCAGCTTGCGCCACAGCCAGCGTGTAGCCAGTTCAATATGTTCGCGCAGACCTGAGTTGTCGACATCCAGCACTTCAGGGTATTCATCGCGTAGCGCAAAGGTACAGGTTGAAGAGGTGGCAATAACCGGGATGCCTTTTCCGTCAATCGCTTCTCGCAGTGAAGCCACATTACTTACCGCCTGCTTACGTGCTTTATCGGTGAAACCGTTGGCGATCAGTGGTACACCACAGCATTTCTCTTTACTCAGCAGTTGTACGCCGGTACCCATCGCATTCAGCACTTTTATCAGATCTTTACCGAGTTGCGGATGGTTGTAGTTCACAAAACAACCGTGGAAAAACGCGACCTGATCCTGATACTGCGCCTGTTGCGCGGCTATGCTGCGATACCAGCGACGGAAGGTACCGAATGAGTACTTCGGCAGCGTACGGCGATGATCGATTTTTAGTGCATAATCAAGAAGCTGGCGCACCGGTTTCAATGATGTAGCGGTGTTCACGATGGGTGCGAACGGCGTAGAAACACTGCCCATCAAATCGGTATGGCTTAAGACAAAGTTACGTATCGATGGACGCGTCGTGTCGTATTTGGCACGAGCGCGTTGAATGATATCGCCAATTTTGACATCCGAAGGGCAGGCCACTTCACAGCGTTTGCAGTTGATGCAATATTTCAGCGCATCGTCGTATAACGCGCCATCTTTCAAACGCAGACGTTCACCGTCAGGGCCGGCTTGTTTAGGGCCAGGGTAACCAGGGTTGACACGGCTTACCGGGCAGGCTGTGGTGCACACTGTGCATTTGATACAACTTTCAAAACGTGTGTCGCTCATTGCTGGCCTCCTGCACGTTTCGCAATATGATGAGCGGCGTGTAAAGCGCTCACTGCGCACACTCCGCCTCCGCAACCCTGGGCGATAGGGTCAAAACCGCCAAGTACCGAGCCGATGGCAAACATATTCTCTACTGTTTTTCCTGCAAGCGATGGACGCAGTTCAGCATCGGTGGTTACGCCAAACTGTTGCCACGGCTGCGGATCAAAAACGTCACGCCGATACCATTGCGCGCGTGTGGCGGTTTGTTGTACATCCAGACCGAGAATCGGCTCATGAACGGCCTCACGCGTGGCAACCAGCCCGCTGCTAAAGAAGCTACCGCTGGCGAGCACGGCGAAGCGTGGACGCAATGGAATATCGGCATGGTTGCGGGTCCAGATTTCGCTGACAACACCATCCTGACAGGTGATTTTTTTCACTTCATCGCCAGGCATCCACACCCCACCCTGGCGTACAAATTGGCGCTGCAATTTGTTATGCAGGCGCATGCCCAACACTGATGGCGGTAAAGTGGGTAATAACATCAGTGAGCAGGGCAGGCGGTCGTTGAGCCACTTCCAGAGCCGATCGTCAGCCAGACCGAAACAGGCTGGCATAATTATCATGTCGCAGGTTTTTGCGATTGGCAGCAGGGCGTCATAGAGCAGCGACCATTTATCTTCGTTATCTAACAGACGTGCAATGTTGACGGCACGAAACTCGGTTGGGTTATCACGCAGGACATCCAGTTCTGGCAAATCGATTTCAGCCGTTTCGACGCTGAGGTTACGCTGGCGCAGTGAGGCCGCGGCCAGGTGCGCCTGGAAATCCAGTAAGCCGCTAATTCCCACCACACAGATGCGTTGTGCTGATAACGGCCAGACCGGCACTTCCGCCGAACTAAGCCAGGTTGAACGCAGGGTTCCCAACGGTGTTACACGTTGATGAGCCTGATGAACCTTACCGTGCAAATGTGTTCCGCACTCTTCCAACAGATTCTGCGCCTGCTGCGCCAGCGCCAGTACAGTCTGCGTTCCGATGGTGCTATAAGGATGACCCGGAGCTTGAGTACGCAGTGCATTCAGCCCCGCTTCAATGTCGGTTACCGGTTGACCATCTGGCAGGTTGCTGAGCAAATCCAGTGAGCCGGAGGAAAAGTGCAGAGCGCTTTGGCCGCGGGTAACAATCGTGCAGCGCAACCCGCTTTTTTGCAGTTGCAGGCCACACATCAGCCCGGCGAGACCGCCGCCGATAATGACGGTATCAAATTTCATCCTGGTGCTCCTTTTCCAGACCGCATAACCCCTGATAAACCCAGCGGGTGAACTCGCTTTCGCGCAGTGCATCTCCCCACGCGATAGGCTGCACGCCTTTCCAGCGTTCGTTGAGGAACTCAGAAAGCTGGGTGATAGATTGTGCGGCGGTGGTGACATTAAAACGTTGTAGCAAACCTGCAGCGCGGCAGGCACACAATTCGCCCTGACACGTCCCCATCCCGACGCGGGTGCGACGACGTAAGTCGAGCAAACTGTTGACGGTTAAATTTTCAACGGCATATTGCACTTCACCTGCGGTGACGGCTTCACATTCACAGACCAGGCTGCGGTGTTGACGGCCTTCGCTAAGCCATGCCGGGGTGCGGTCGCCATGGCGGTAGACCGCTGAGCCGCGCAGTGGTGCTGGCAAAGAGATAACGCGTTTAAGCGTGTGTTCGGTCGATTCCTGCGAGCCTGGCAGTGCTGTCTCTGCGGTCGTACAAGGGCGAGAATTGCCCAGTTTACGGCACACTGCGTCGGTGGCCCATTCCGCCATCAGGCGGTAGGTCATCAGTTTGCCACCGGTAATGGTGATAAATCCGTCCAGTCCGTCGCGCGTGGCGTGATCGAATAACACAATACCGCGGCTGACGTTACGGCCGGTCGGATCGTCGTCGCTTGCCACCAGCGGACGCACACCGGAGTAAGCACGCAGGATGCGAGTTTTCGCCATAATTGGCGCCAACTTCTCACCTTCACGCAGCAGAATATCCACCTCTTCTGCGGTGACGCGGTTGCTGTCGATATCGTCGTAATCAATGTGCTGTGAGGTTGTACCGATCAGCGAAATGGTATCGCCAGGGACCAGAATATCGGCGTCAGATGGCTTACGGCAGCGGTTGATAACATGCTGGTTTATGCGATGGTCCATGATCAACAGAGAACCTTTCGCAGGGAACATACGGATGCTCAGATCCGCATATTCTGCAATGCGCTGACCCCAGATCCCGGCGGCATTAACGACCACCGGCGCATGCAGAGACTGCATCTCGCCTGTCAGATGGTTGCGTACGTTCACCCCGCACACGGTCGCACCTTCACGAATCAGCCCCGTCACTTCATGGGCCGTTAAGATAATCGCACCGTGCTCTCGTGCATCCAGCATGTTGGCGGCGGTTAAGCGGAAAGGATCAACGGTACCGTCTGGTACTTTCACTGCGCCAATCAGTTGCGGGTTTACCGAAGGTTCGATAATACGCGCCTGCTGTGGATCAATCGCTTCTGCGCGGATGCCCGCGTCTTCACAGGCACGAATAAAGGTTGCCTGGAAAGAGAGTTCATCTTCTGGCAGCGTAATAAACAGACCGTCCGTCGGCTCAACACAATGGCGGGCGATACGTTTCAGAATTTGGTTTTCGCTAATGCATTCGCGGGCAGATTCAGCATCAGTAACAGCGTAACGTGCTCCGCTGTGCAGCAGACCGTGGTTACGGCCCGTCGCGCCTGTCGCGATATCGTGGCGTTCTACTAAGATGACGCGCAATCCGCGCAGGGCACAGTCGCGTGCGATCCCTGCACCTGTTGCTCCTCCACCAATGATTATCACGTCACTTGTTTGCGAGTCGCGAGTTTTCATTGTTTTTCCTCACAGTTCGTTTTTTATCATTTAGCCACATAAAAAACATGGATTGTTTGATTTCGCGCATAATCGCTCATAATTCGAAAATGAAACGTGATTCCGTGCGCTTTTATGAACATTTGTCATAAATGTGTAACAATCTGTGCTGTAATTCACATTATTGCCCTGAATGTTTCCTTAACATCGCGGCCACACTGGGAGCGGTAGGGTTGTTACGGCAATCTGCAGTGTTTCCTTCGAATGAAAGACGGCCA
This sequence comes from Citrobacter sp. Igbk 14, assembly GCF_028069825.1. Taxonomy (NCBI): domain Bacteria; kingdom Pseudomonadati; phylum Pseudomonadota; class Gammaproteobacteria; order Enterobacterales; family Enterobacteriaceae; genus Citrobacter; species Citrobacter sp. Igbk 14. The sequence goes on along the minus strand of NZ_JANEWM010000001.1, from coordinate 144,262 downwards.
CGGAGGCTACTATATATGTTGAGTATTTTTAAACCTGCGCCACACAAAGCGCGTTTAGCTGCAGCGGAGATCGATCCGACTTATCGTCGATTGCGCTGGCAGATTTTCCTGGGGATTTTTTTCGGTTATGCCGCGTACTATCTGGTACGTAAGAACTTTGCTCTGGCCATGCCGTATCTGGTTGAACAGGGTTTCTCCCGTGGCGATCTGGGCTTTGCGTTGTCCGGTATCTCCATTGCATACGGATTTTCGAAATTCATCATGGGGTCCGTCTCGGATCGCTCGAATCCGCGCGTTTTCCTGCCAGCGGGTCTGATTCTGGCTGCTGCGGTGATGCTGTTCATGGGCTTCGTGCCGTGGGCGACATCCAGCATTGCAGTCATGTTTGTGCTGCTGTTCCTCTGCGGTTGGTTCCAGGGGATGGGGTGGCCGCCGTGTGGCCGTACCATGGTGCACTGGTGGTCGCAGAAAGAGCGTGGCGGCATCGTTTCCGTCTGGAACTGTGCGCATAACGTCGGTGGCGGTCTGCCTCCGCTGCTGTTCCTGTTGGGTATGGCCTGGTTTAACGACTGGAAAGCTGCGCTGTACATGCCTGCCTTTGGTGCGATAGTCGTTGCGCTGTTCGCCTTTGCGATGATGCGTGATACGCCGCAGTCCTGTGGCCTGCCGCCTATCGAAGAGTACAAGAACGACTATCCGGATGATTACAACGAAAAAGCGGAAGAAGAGCTGACTGCGAAGCAGATCTTCATGCAATACGTACTGCCGAACAAACTGTTGTGGTATATCGCTATCGCCAACGTGTTCGTCTATCTGCTGCGTTACGGTATCCTGGACTGGTCACCGACCTATCTGAAAGAAGTGAAGCATTTTGCGCTGGATAAATCGTCCTGGGCTTACTTCCTGTACGAGTATGCCGGTATTCCAGGTACGCTGCTGTGCGGCTGGATGTCGGATAAAGTCTTCCGCGGTAACCGTGGTGCCACTGGTGTGTTCTTTATGACGCTGGTCACCATCGCGACGGTCGTTTACTGGATGAACCCGGCAGGCAATCCGAACGTGGATATGGCTTGTATGATTATCATCGGCTTCCTGATCTACGGCCCGGTCATGTTGATCGGTCTGCATGCGCTGGAACTGGCACCGAAAAAAGCGGCGGGGACGGCGGCAGGCTTTACTGGACTGTTCGGCTACCTGGGCGGCTCTGTAGCGGCGAGCGCCATTGTAGGTTACACCGTTGACTTCTTCGGCTGGGATGGCGGCTTCATGGTGATGATTGGCGGTAGCGTACTGGCGGTGATTCTGCTGGTGGTCGTCATGATTGGTGAAAAACGCCATCATGCAGAAATGATGCTGAAGCGTAACGGGGGCTAATGGATGAAAACCACATTGAAAAGTCTCAGCGTAGCGCTGATGCTGGCAGGTATGGTTGTTAGCAGTGCGGCGGTTGCCGCAGATAAAATTGTCATTGCACACCGTGGTGCCAGCGGATATTTACCCGAGCACACGCTGCCTGCGAAAGCGATGGCTTATGCTCAGGGTGCGGATTTTCTGGAGCAGGATTTGGTGATGACCAAGGATGATCACCTGGTTGTCCTGCATGACCACTATCTTGACCGCGTAACCGATGTTGCTGAGCGCTTCCCGGATCGTGCGCGTAAAGATGGGCGTTACTATGCCATCGACTTTACGCTGGATGAGATCAAATCGCTGAAATTTACCGAAGGTTTCGATATCGTAAATGGCAAAAAGGTACAGACATATCCAGGGCGTTTCCCGATGGGTAAATCTGATTTCCGTGTGCACACTTTCGAAGAAGAAATTGAGTTTGTTCAGGGATTAAATCATTCAACTGGCAAAAACATCGGCATTTACCCGGAAATGAAAGCGCCGTGGTTCCATCACCAGGAAGGGAAGGACATCGCCGCTAAGACGCTGGAAGTGCTGAAAAAGTACGGGTACACCGGTAAACAAGACAATGTCTATCTGCAGTGCTTTGATGTTGCGGAGTTAAAACGCATCAAAAATGAACTGGAACCGAAGATGGGGATGGATCTCAATCTGGTGCAGTTGATTGCGTACACTGACTGGAATGAAACTCAGGAGAAAAAACCAGACGGCAGTTGGGTAAATTACAACTACGACTGGATGTTCAAACCGGGTGCCATGAAGCAGGTGGCGGAGTATGCGGATGGCATTGGGCCGGACTACCATATGTTGGTTGATGAGAAGTCCAGTAAGGGCAATATCTCATTAACGGGTATGGTACAGGACGCGCACCAGAACAAGATGGTGGTGCATCCATATACTGTTCGTGCCGATCAGCTGCCGGATTATGCAACGGATGTAAACCAGCTGTATGACGTGTTGTACAACAAGGCGGGCGTTGACGGGCTGTTCACCGACTTCCCCGACAAAGCGGTAAAATTCCTGCATAAAGAGTAACGGCAGAAGGCCTGCGATGAACGTATTCTCGCAGGCCTTATTTGTGAAGCGTGAGTAGATTGCTAGATGAGGCCGTCAGCAGTCAACGATTCCATATATGCCTGCAGTAGAAATAAAGGGCTGCCGTCTACCGGCGGCTCTTTTGCCAATAACGATATTTGTCGATAAAACGTTGGCTCCAGCGCTACAGAGCAAATTTCCCCGCCAACTGCCTTCAGCGTGAGTTCCGGTAATAATGCAATCCCCAGCCCCTGGCGAATAAAACTCATTGCGGTATCCGGATGGTTAAATTCGTATTTAATAACTGGCTCAATCCCTTTTTCTTTAAACAATGTCATGATGCTTAATTCATAGCGGCCTTTACTGATAATCAGCGGTTCTCCCATCAGTTCTTCCAGCGAAACGGTGGTGTTGGCTGCCAGCGGGTGGCTTTCGGGGACCACTACGGTGAATCTGTCACGAATGACAGGTACGCAATACATATTGCTGACCGGGAAGTGTACAAAGCCTGCATCAATGCTCCCATTGCGGAGTGAATCCACTATCTCGTTGCTGTTCTCTTCGTAGGGTATGATTTTGATAGTAGGGTGCTGATGCTCAAAGTAGCGGATGATGCCGGGTAAAATGCAGGCGCAGGCACTGGGAAAACAGCCAATATGCAGGGTACGAATTGGGTTTTGCTTCTCCTGCTCGGCAATCTCTTTGACCGCGTGCGTTTGCACGATAATCTCACGAAGGTGTGGGATAAGCCGGGAACCTGCTGGCGTTAGCTGAATATCTTTTCGACGCTCACGGATTAAAATATCGATGCCCAGCTCTTCTTCAAGCGCTGAAATAGCCTGACTCACTGCCGATTGGGTCATATAGAGCCGCTTGCTGGCTTCGGTGAAACCACCGTACTCAAGCACGGCAAGCAGGGCGTGGATCTGTGTTAGCGTCATTAGTTATCTCTAATTAATATAATTAAAATGATTAATTTCTCTAATAGCATAGGCCTGTTTATACTTGCTTTCTACATTCAGTACCCAAAATAATTGGCGTAGCCAACACGTAAGCAACGTGAAGTATGACGGGTATAAATCACATTTTGACGCACCTGTCCGTGGTTCAGTTGAGCTGAGCGTTGCCTGCGTGCGCCGTCTGAACAGGTTGTCGAAAATGAAAGAAAAACTGTGGACGAAGGATTTTTGGGCAATAACAATTATCAGCTTTATTATCTTTTTTGTTTTTTATGTCCTGCTGACCCTGCTTCCGATCTATATTTCGGATCGCCTGCATGCGACTCCTGATAAGGCCGGTTTATTAGTCACGTTCTTTTTGGGCGCAGCCATTCTTGTTCGTCCTTTTGCCGGGCAGTGGGTGGGAAAATATTCGAATAAAACGATTCTGATGCTCTCTTCTCTGGCCTTTTTGGTGGTCACTGCGCTGTATCCGGTTTGCCATTCAATTGAATCACTCCTGCTGATTCGGGTGCTTCATGGTGTAACGTTTGGCGTTATAACCACGGTAAAAGGAACGATTTCCGCGCGGTTGATACCGGCCTCCCGACGTGGGGAGGGCATCAGTTTTTTCTCGTTAGCCATGGGATTGGCGATGGTGGTTGGGCCATGGGTCGGGCTGAACATGGCGCGCTGGGAAGCATACACCGCCGCATTCTGGCTGTGCACGGCCGTGGCGGCGCTGGGGATTGTGCTGTCACTGATTGTCGCCGTACCGCCAGTGATTCGTCACGCTGATGGATCTAAACCGAAGCTGGGCTTTGCCGCCATGTTTGACCGCGCTGCGCTGCCTTTCGCGATGGTGACATTCTTTATGACCTTTTCCTATGCGGGTGTTTCAGCCTTCCTTGCATTGTATGCCCGCGAATTGGATTTGATGGCCGCTGCCAGTAATTTCCTGCTTTGCTACGCTATTTGCCTGATGGTCTGCCGAACTTTTACCGGCAATATCTGTGATAAAAAAGGGCCGAAATACGTGGTTTACCCGTGCTTACTGGCCTTCACCGTTGGGTTGGTGGCGCTGGGTTACACCAACGGGAGTATGATGATGATTCTGGCCGGTGGATTAATTGGTATCGGCTATGGCTCAGTGACGCCTGTGTTTCAGACACAAATTATTAGCTCGGTGGAGCCGCACAAAATCGGTGTTGCCAATTCGCTGTTTTTCAATGCAATGGACGCGGGAATGGCGATTGGTGCGTTCATCATGGGGATGATGGTTGAAGGCGTGGGGTATCGGGCGATTTACCTGGTCGGGGCTTTGCTGGTGGTGCTGGCCGGGGCGTTGTATATCATGCAGATGAAAAGACGCGGAGGTGTGGTATTGGTCTCCGCGCATGAAGTCCATTAAGCGCTACATTTCAATCTCAATATCCCCTTTTGCCCGGCAACAGCAGGGCAATATCTCACCCGGCTGAATAAACGCCAGAGGTTCTGCGATCCAGTCAACCTGTCCCGCCACCAGGCGGGTACGACAGGAACCGCAGTAACCTTCGCGGCACTGATACTCGACTTCAACGTTGTGCGATTCGAGCGCGGCGAGCAGGGAAGGATGTTCATCCTGGCACAGCAGTTGTGTGCCAGAGATGCGCAGAGTAACGCGGCCCATCAGAGCTGGAAATTACTCAGGTCGTCGGTATCAACTTCGGCGTCGATTTGGCCGACCAGATAAGAGCTGACTTCCACTTCCTGCGGCGCAACCTGGACGTTATCGGATACCAGCCAGGTGTTGATCCACGGGATCGGGTTAGAGCGTGTCTGGAATGGCAGATCAAGACCAACAGCCTGCATACGGATATTGGTGATGTACTCAACGTACTGGCACAGGATATCTTTGTTCAGACCGATCATCGAACCGTCACGGAACAGATAATCTGCCCACTCTTTTTCCTGTAGCGCGGCCTGTACAAACAGGTCATAGCACTCTTGTTTACACTCTTCGGCAATTTCGGCCATCTCTGGATCGTCGACACCGCTGCGCAGCAGGTTCAGCATATGCTGGGTACCGGTCAGATGCAGGGCTTCATCACGGGCAATCAGACGAATGATTTTTGCATTGCCTTCCATCAGTTCACGTTCCGCAAAAGCGAAAGAGCAGGCAAAGCTGACGTAGAAGCGAATAGCTTCCAGCGCGTTAACGCTCATCAGGCACAGATACAGTTTTTTCTTCAGTTCACGCAGATTGACGACAACCGTTTTACCATTGACCGTATGCGAGCCTTCGCCCAGCAGATGCCAGTAGCTGGTCATCTCGATCAACTCATCGTAGTAGCTGGAAATACCTTCCGCGCGTTTCTGGATCTGTTCGTTGGTGACGATATCGTCGAACACCACCGCGGGATCGTTAACGATATTACGGATGATATGGGTATAAGAGCGGGAGTGGATAGTCTCGGAAAATGCCCACGTTTCCACCCAGGTTTCCAACTCAGGGATAGAAATCAGCGGCAGAAGTGCCACGTTCGGGCTACGCCCCTGAATAGAGTCCAGCAGCGTCTGATACTTCAGGTTGCTGATAAAAATATGTTTTTCATGTTCCGGCAGTGCCTGGAAATCAATGCGGTCACGTGAAACGTCGACTTCTTCCGGACGCCAGAAGAAAGAGAGTTGTTTTTCGATCAGTTTTTCGAAGATGTCATATTTTTGCTGGTCGTAGCGGGCGACGTTCACCGGCTGGCCGAAAAACATCGGTTCCAGAAGCTGGTCATTTTTCGTCTGTGAAAAAGTGGTGTATGCCATTGATGTGAATCCTTTGTGGGATGTGCGCCGGAGGCGGTGCAAGCACCTTTCCGGCCTACAAACCGTGCAATCGTAGGCCGGGTAAGCGTAGCGCCACCCGGCATCATTCATCAGATCTTACATGCGCCGCTTTCGCAGCCATCATCCTGAATGGATGGCACCAGATCGTCCTGAGAATCTTCCGCACCGTCGCGGGTGTTCTGATAATACAGCGTTTTGACACCAAATTTGTAGGCGGTGAGCAGGTCTTTCAGTAACTGCTGCATCGGCACTTTTCCTGATGGGAAGCGTGACGGATCGTAGTTGGTGTTGGCAGAAATCGACTGATCGATAAATTTCTGCATGATCCCTACCAGTTGCAGATACCCGTCATTGTTCGGCATTTCCCACAGCAGTTCGTACGCGTCGTGCAGGTGTTCGTAGTCCGGCACAACCTGACGCAGAATGCCATCTTTGGATGCTTTAATGCTCACGTAGCCGCGCGGCGGTTCAATGCCGTTAGTGGCGTTGGAGATCTGCGAAGAGGTCTCCGACGGCATCAGCGCAGAAAGCGTGGAGTTACGCAGACCGTGGGTCTTAATGGACTCACGCAGTTGCTCCCAATCCAGGTGCAACGGCTCGTTGGCAATGGCATCCAGATCTTTCTTATAGGTATCGATCGGCAAAATACCCTGCGCATAGGTGGTTTCGTTGAACCACGGGCATGCGCCTTGCTCTTTTGCCAGTTCGTTTGAGGCTTTCAGCAGGTAATACTGAATGGCTTCAAAGGTTTTGTGGGTCAGGTTATTCGCGCTACCGTCAGAGTAACGCTTACCGTTTTTCGCCAGCCAGTAGGCGTAGTTGATCACGCCAATACCCAGCGTACGACGGCCCATGGCACCACGTTTAGCGGCCGGAATTGGATAATCCTGGTAATCCAGCAGCGCATCGAGAGCACGCACAGCCAGTACGGCCAGTTCTTCCAGCTCATCCAGGCTGTCGATAGCACCAAGGTTGAATGCGGATAACGTACACAGTGCGATTTCACCGTTTTCGTCGTTCACATCGGTCAACGGTTTGGTCGGCAGTGCGATTTCCAGACACAGGTTGGACTGGCGTACCGGTGCGACAGCCGGATCAAACGGGCTGTGGGTGTTGCAGTGGTCAACGTTCTGAATGTAGATACGACCAGTAGAAGCACGTTCCTGCATCATCAACGAGAACAGCTCAACCGCTTTCACGCGCTGTTTGCGGATGCTGTCGTCGTTTTCATATTGGGTGTACAGACGTTCGAACTCGTCCTGATCGGCGAAGAATGCGTCGTACAGACCTGGAACATCGGACGGGCTGAACAGGGTGATGTCACCGCCTTTCAGCAGGCGCGTATACATCAGCTTGTTGATCTGCACACCGTAGTCCATATGACGGACGCGGTTACCTTCTACGCCACGGTTGTTTTTCAGCACCAGCAGGCTTTCCACTTCCAGATGCCACATCGGGTAGAACAGCGTAGCGGCACCGCCGCGCACGCCGCCCTGAGAGCAGGATTTCACCGCTGTCTGGAAGTGTTTGTAGAATGGGATACAGCCCGTGTGGAACGCCTCACCGCCGCGAATAGGGCTACCCAGCGCACGAATGCGACCCGCGTTGATACCAATGCCAGCACGTTGAGAAACGTATTTTACAATCGCGCTGGACGTGGCGTTAATCGAATCCAGGCTGTCGCCACACTCGATCAGTACACAGGAACTGAACTGACGGGTAGGGGTGCGCACGCCGGACATAATTGGTGTCGGCAGCGAAATTTTGAACGTTGAAACGGCATCGTAGAAACGTTTTACATATTGCAGACGCGTTTCACGCGGATAGTTAGAGAACAGGCAGGCCGCGACCAGAATGTAGAGGAACTGCGCGCTTTCATAAATCTCACCGGTCACACGGTTTTGCACCAGATATTTGCCCTCTAACTGCTTTACCGCAGCATAAGAGAAGGTCATATCACGGTCGTGCTCGATGAACGAGTCCATCTGCTTGAACTCTTCTTCCGTGTAGTCTTCCAGCAGATGATTGTCGTATTTGCCCATTTCAACCATTTTCACAACATGGTCGTAAAGTGCAGGCGGTTCAAACTCGCCGTAGGCTTTTTTACGCAGGTGGAAAATTGCCAGGCGAGCAGCCAGGTACTGATAATCCGGCGCGTCGCGGGAGATCAGGTCCGCAGCAGCTTTGATGATTGTTTCATGGATATCGGAAGTCTTGATACCGTCATAAAACTGAATGTGGGAGCGCAACTCGACCTGTGAAATCGATACGTTACTCAGTCCTTCTGCCGCCCAATCCAGAACTCGATGGATTTTGTCGAGATTGATGCGCTCTGTACTACCATCACGCTTTGTCACCAGCAGACTCTGATTCATGTGGTTTTTTACCTGTCCGTGAAAGAAAAAATATCCCCCATATTATCCACAGTGCCACGTTGTGACTAAGTCTGTGGATAAATACTATATGTAGGGGTTGTTTGATAAAATAGACGCTATATGGTGAGTATTCTAGTAGGGATTCTTTTCAGTACAAGAGTTGATTTTGAGGTTAAATTGAGGTTGCAAAAGGGTAAGAATCGCTAAGTGCGCGTCTTATAAGGCCTGGCGGGGATGTCAATAATTGAGAAAAAAAATAGAAAATTTGATCGAGTGCTGATTTCTTCATCTAAGGCAAAGAAAGTTCTTATGATCTGGCACAGGGTTTGCTGGCATAACCTCCGCAGAGGCGAGGCCCCAATACATCGCCGGGAGGCACCGCCGCCCGGCTTGTTGGCCGTCGCTAAATACTGTTCAGGCTGGGGCTGAACTCAACGTGCAACGTACCTTTATAGTACCCGGCCGTTTTATCCGTCACTCTGAATTTATCCACGATCAACCGCAGCGGCGCTGGGGCGCAGAGTACCGGATAGGTAATCGACGGAAGGCGTACCGGGCGAATCTGGTCCGTGCCGTTTACGCCTGAAGATAGGGTGAAAGCAGCACTATTTTTGACTGACATCCAGCCCTTGCTATGGGGATCGAACATCTCCAGGCGGTAATCGATGCGCTCAGCCTCGGCCGTTCCGCCAGACGCCGTGTTATAGATGGAGAAATAGCCGCTTTTCCTTGATGCGCCGCCTTTTCCCTCATCGCTGAACGACAAGGTCATGCTGTCGCTGTTGGAGTTAAACCCATCGTACAGGCACATATCCAGCGTGGTGACGTCTTCAGCAAAGCTATTGCCGGTCACGGAACCGGTGGGATGCAGGTCTAACTGCACCAACGGATTCGCGCCGTTAAATTCCGGGAAGTAGATATCCTGTTTGCCGGTGGCTTTGCCTTTCAGGGTGATGTCGGCGGTGTAGGTCGCGTCATTCACCCCATCATAGTCGAGCTTAAGCCGTCCTTCCCAAACGCCGCCAATGGGAAGGGAGTTCATTTCGCTTTTTTCGATATAAACAGTGAGCAGCCTTGTGTTTGACCTCATGCCCCCGCACATCCAACTACTGTAGTAGTTGATTGCTGTTTTGGGACCGCACTCAGTGAGTGTATCTGTTGACGGATTATAATGGGCGCCTTCAGTGTATGCCTTAACTTTAAGCGTGTGTTTCATCCGGCTGCGTTTTTCCGTCAACACCATTGAAATGGTTGAACCATTGCTCTGATGTGTACAGGTCTGCTGGATAGCGTCATCAGTGCAATAATATGCAGCAAAACCCGCGTCGTAACTTGCTTCCCCTGGATAATTGCGATTCCAGAGATAGGCATCGGCAGGGGCGCCCGACGGTAGTTCATACTCTTGCGAGGTTGAGACTGCAAAGAAGGGCCCGGAAACTGCAGCCGCTTGCGAATAACCAGAAACGCCGATCAAAAGAGCGCATAGCCCTAAATATTTTGCGAATTTCATTGCACGCTCTCCCTTTGCGCGGTTTCCATGGCCTGCTTACGCAGCGACTGCTTCAATTGTGCCTGCACCTGAATCTGCGACGGCAGCTGGTTATAAGGAATGACGGAGCAGGTCACCTCGCCGGCGTAGCGAATGCTGGCGCGCTTTTTCAACACCTTCAGCGGGCATTTCAGGAAATCGTGCCCGGCAAATACATACAGATCGCGCGATGCGCTCTGCATTTCCAGGGTGAAACCGCCATCTTCCGCTAACAGCAACATGGAACTGTTCAGGCCGATAACCGGGAGATGCTTTGCGGCTTCCGGTAGGTTCAGACGACCGATATAGTTGTAGTTAAAGGTGGCGGATACTTCGCGATAGCGTAGTTTGCCGGGCAATAACATCAGCTTTTGTTTTCCTGAGCCGGTAAGCAAATTGGTGGTGCCGCTTTGGTGCTTACGCGCGCTGTCGCTAACCTCTACGTAGCCCAGCTCATAACTGGTATAGGGGAACAGAACCGATTCATTGCCCGTCAGGCTGGCGCGGCTGCCGTTTGCCGCCGCGTCAACGGACAGCTGTTCCGTCGGCTCTTCGTCGGCATTTTTCACCGCCACCAGCACGGCGGCGGCGGGATCGCCGTTGCCCGAACGGCCAATTTGTACCCCATGACGGCTGATAGCCAGCGTGGAGCTGTAGCTGCCGGTAAAGGCCGTTGAGTGATCGCGGGTCTGTCGGTCGTAGCTGTCGGTCAGGTTAGCGGTCATGTTGCCGTACAGTCCGTCAATGCGTCCGTTAATCCCGCTGTCCAGCGTGTCGGTGTTGATACCGCCAAGACTGATGCCCACTTCTTTGTGGTTGACGTTGTCGTCATACCAGGTCCGGGCAAGGTTCCATGAAGTCTGGTCGTCCGCATTTTTGCTGGTACGGTAATCCGCGCTCAGCGTGGTGGTGCGGCTGCGCGCGTTGGCATCCATCCTCGGCATTTCACTAAAGGTGAACATCAGATATCCGCCATGGTCGTTGCCGCTGCTGCCGCCATCGTCACGGGTGAATACGCCCAAACTGGTGTTGACGATCCAGTTGGTGAAGTTAAACGAGCGCGTGGCGGTAAGCTGAACGCTATCGGACGTTGTGTTTGCGTCGGTCTGGCTAAGATAATTGCTGGCGAAGTCGCTGTTGTTATCCCACCGGGTATGGTAATCCGCATGGTTGCGGGTGCGGTTCCAGTTTAGCGCAAGGTTCCAGCTATATACGTTCTGCGAGATGCCGGCACTGATGCTTTCAAAGCAGTTGAGATCGTCATCTTCCGCGTCACGATCGCCGGAGCACTGTCCACCGCTGGTGTCCTTACGGTAGAAGCTAAGAGATGGCCAGTTTTCGGCATTCCAGTTCAGTAACTGCATGTTGCCGCGGCCACCCTGGTCGTTATAAAAAAAACCGCTTTGCAGATCCAGATTGCCGAAGGCGCCCAGTGCAGGGGTGATGCGGCCATTGATCTCACTGGAGAAATTGTTATCGACTGAAGCAACGCCGAGCATTATTTCGCTCTGCGCGGTGACCGGGAGACGCATACCGGCCTGCGCGGAAGTGGCATTCGTGTTTTCATCTCTCGTTGAGGAGGTGCTATCCGCCAGCTTGCCTGCCTGAATAAACCACTGGATGTGACCGTCGCTCAGGTTGCCCGTTTTGGTAAACGGTACGATCTCGGTGCGTGCGAGCTGATTGCTTTCATAAATTTTCAACTGCAGGGTATAGCTTCCCGAGGGGAAAGAGGAGGTATCCAGGGACTGGTTGCCTCCATTCAGATAAAACGAACCAAGTAACTGATTATCGCGATAAGCATCTACGCGGGAGCTGCGGGAAAGCAGGACGTTAACGGGTGTCCCCTGATTAGCCTGATCGCGGTTGAGATAGCTCAGCGTGGAGCCTGCGCGCACGCCATCCAGCGTATTTAATGGCAGAAAATAGAAGTTAAAGTTGCCGCCGTCGAGGTTAAACAGGCTGCGGTTGTCCATGCGTCCGCCCTGAACGTAAAAGCGGCTTAAAAGATCATAGCGATAGTAGAGTTCGCTAATGTCGGCGTCAGTATTGGTTTCCCCGTCGCTTTCGTAACCGTTCAGGCTCCAGTAAGCGCCAATGTAGCTGTTTTCGCTCACGCCCAGCGCACCGGTTCCTTGCAGGTAGGCCGATTTGAAGTCGTCCTGAACGGCGATATTAAGATCTTGTTGATGAATGAAGGCGTTAGTCACATTGTCATCATTGCTGGGGGTCAGATAAAGCGATGGTTTCCCGCCATCCGGATACCACTGCTTGTTCAGAAAGAGGTTTACGGTATTTTGCTCATCGTTATAAATCAGCGCCACATCATCGGTGGTCAGATAGCCGCAGCCCGCGCTGTTATTAATAGCGGAGCAGGCCAATTCGCCGTGACGCGCCAGAGGGTGCTGTAGTTTGCTGTCGACGGTTTTAATGATGTTTTGATCGTCGCCTAACGACATTGCCGCGATGAGCTTTTGTGGCTCTTTGAATTTTACGGTATCAAGGTTAACGGTGGCGAAAAATTTCCCGAGGTTACGCCCACCCAAATAAACATCAACATATTCCTGTTGACCTAATACGATAGCTTCAAAACCCGGTGGGATTTTATTCGTACGGGCTTGTGTGGTGTTGAATATGGAAAAGATTAATAGCCCAAGAATTGATTTTTTCATTATTCATTCACCGTCCCTGGTATTGAAAAATGAACCGAAGGAGGCCCTTCGGTTCATCATGCTTAATGATTTACATCGATTACTGATACAGATAAATGCTCAGCACGCCCTGATAGGTGCCAGTGGCCAGCACGCCCTGGGTTGCCTGAGAGATGAGCAGAGGTTTGGCGACAGAACCGGTCTGGATGGCGTCGTCGCCGTTCGGGAACAGGTCAGTCGCGGTCAGCGTGGTATCTGTGGTGGTGATTGTGTCGGCACCCCACTTAATGGTCATTGGCACGGTGGCTCCGCCGAGATTATTGACCAGGCTGAAGTCATTTGCCAGGCGCATTTTTACATCGGTGGTTACGTCGTTTGCCCAAATTTTGGTTTGCAGAGAGACCGGAGCCAGACCTGTACCTGGGAAGTACTGCATATCAACGTTTTTTGGCAGCGCGGAACCGTCAGATTGGGTCATATCCAGTGCGGCATCAACGGTCGCGGTAACGGTAATATCTTTTTGCACCGCCATTGCGGAGCCCATGACGGAGAACATTGCCAGTGCAATTAACGATTTGGAGAGCATACCTTTCATCTATTTATTTCCATATATTGAAGAATTAATGGATTGCGAAGTCTTTTTCATTTTTTGACTTATCAATCCAGTTCCAATATTGAACAACGACGCGATCGTAATTCAATATATTCTTAGGCGTATAGCTGGAACCAGGGTAAACATTGATGTTAACTTCCTGCCATACACAATCTTTCTCCTTCTGTCCTTTCTTACACAACCCGGTCTTTAATATTTTAAAACGTTGGTTACCATCATTTTTAATCAGACCCGCCGTTTGCAAACTCATTTTGAGCTGTGGATGCGCTGGTGGAATACTGACTAATACGCCCCAGATAAGATTGAGCGTCAGCTGAGTTTTGACGTTATTGTCTTTGAGCGCTTCGTCGTCAGGCTGTGGGACGGCTTCAAACTTAACCCGATAGGTTGTTTCGGTTTGCACCGGTTCCATGGACACGAGACGGACCATTTTGTTGGCACCTGCCGGCAATGCGAATTTTGGCGGCATCACGACAATAGCATGCGGATCACCAATATTAATTTCAGTTTCTTTTTCCTGTGGAGTATTTCTTCCGGAGACGCTAAGTACAGTCGATTTAATGTATTGTATCTCGTTGGTTCTTGATATTACGCGAACGCTCCCTTCTCCCTGCTCGTTCATGTCGACAGACATAGGGTAGACAGACATGTTTGCATAGCTTAACTGAGAGAAACACGCTAATAAAACAACGTGCAAGATAGTTTTACTCTTCATTGTGTATCACCTGTAATAGCGCTGCTCAATATCCAGTAGGGCGTCAGAGTCTGTGTCGATTCTGGTGGTTATCTTGGGGAATGTGTTTTCAAAGGCACTATATGTTATTTAAAGAATTTATATTTTTGAGTATCATGGTGAAAGTTAGTTTATCTTAATGGGGGCGTAAGTAAATTTAAATAAATATCCCATATGAATGTATTTTTTATTTGTGCGCTGACTATAATTACTGCTTTTATTGATATGTGGCCGTGCCCGTGTTTTGGAATGGGGGGTGACAGAACGTGAGAAATATCCAGAAATATCTTGTAGTAAAATCTATCTCAGAGGCTTAAGCGGTGTTTTAGCAGCGAGATGATTTTAGCGGCGACGCTTAACCATGTACGATCAAGCCATTTCTACTACTGCTGATGCTGAATAATTGTCACAGTGAATAAAGTCAGAAATAAAAGAGATGAAAATAATGAAGCGAAAATTTATAAATTGACGCCCGGTAGTGAATTAACGGGATAAATAACCTCAGCAAAGACGCAGTTGGAAAACCGTCAGGCAAATCGTCAGAATTCACACGGGATGTCGGCCGGATAGCGGTTTATCCGGCCGGCGATGCTCGCTACTCGGATTTTGCCGTGGTATGCACCATATAGTTCACATCCACGCCGGGGCCCAGTTTGAAGGTGTTGGTGATGGGGTTGTAATGCAGACCGGTCATGTGACGTTCCTTCAACACCGTCTGGTCAACCCACTGTAACAATTCAGCCGGCTTAATAAATTTTTTCACATCGTGCGTACCTTTAGGCACCATGCGCAGAATATATTCCGCGCCGACCACGGCCATCAACCAGGACTTACCGTTACGGTTGAGCGTGGAGAAAAACACTTCGCCGCCGGGTTTGACCAGTTTGGCGCAGGCTCTGACCACCGACTGCGGGTCCGGTACGTGTTCCAGCATTTCCATACAGGTGACGACGTCATACTGGTGCGCATATTTCTCGGCGTGTTCTTCGACTGTCTCTTGCACATACTCAACATGTATGCCGCTTTCCAGCGCATGCAGTTTTGCCACCTGTAAGGGTTCAAACCCCATATCCAGGCCGGTGACCGTTGCGCCTTCACGCGCCATACTTTCTGCCAGAATCCCGCCGCCGCAGCCGACGTCGAGTACCTTTTTACCAAACAGACCACCTGACCGCTCGGCAATATAGCCCAGACGCAGCGGGTTTATGCGGTGCAGAGGCTTAAATTCACCCTCAAGATCCCACCAGCGCGACGCGACTGCTTCAAACTTGGCAATTTCTTCATGGTCAACGTTGTGAGTTACCGGCGGTTTTTCGGCATTCATTGGGGCTTCTACTCCTAAATTTGCAATGCAAACGAGTATATCAGCCTGACGGGATGAATAAAGCCTCTGTCTGGGGGAATCCATTTACCTGAATCTGCACGGGTGTGTTATAATTTGCGACCTTTGAATCCGGGATACAGTAGAGGGATAGCGGTTAGATGAGCGACCTTGCGAGAGAAATTACACCGGTCAACATTGAGGAAGAGCTGAAGAGCTCCTATCTGGATTATGCGATGTCGGTCATTGTTGGCCGTGCGCTGCCGGACGTCCGAGATGGCCTGAAGCCGGTACACCGTCGCGTACTTTACGCCATGAACGTATTGGGCAACGACTGGAATAAAGCCTATAAAAAATCTGCCCGTGTCGTTGGTGACGTAATCGGTAAATACCACCCTCATGGTGATACCGCCGTTTACGACACCATTGTTCGTATGGCGCAGCCATTCTCCTTGCGTTACATGCTGGTGGATGGTCAGGGTAACTTTGGTTCTGTCGATGGCGACTCCGCAGCTGCGATGCGTTATACGGAAATCCGTATGTCGAAAATCGCCCACGAGCTGATGGCTGACCTGGAAAAAGAAACGGTTGATTTCGTCGATAACTACGACGGCACCGAACGCATTCCAGACGTCATGCCAACCAAAATTCCTAACCTGCTGGTGAACGGTTCGTCCGGTATCGCGGTAGGTATGGCAACCAACATTCCGCCGCACAACCTGACGGAAGTGATCAACGGCTGTCTGGCATATATTGACGATGAAGACATCAGCATTGAAGGGCTGATGGAACATATTCCGGGTCCGGACTTCCCGACCGCAGCGATCATCAATGGTCGTCGTGGTATCGAAGAAGCTTACCGTACCGGTCGCGGCAAGGTATACATTCGCGCACGTGCAGAAGTCGAAGCTGACGCGAAAACTGGCCGTGAGACCATCATCGTGCATGAAATTCCGTATCAGGTGAACAAAGCACGCCTGATCGAGAAAATCGCCGAGCTGGTAAAAGACAAACGCGTTGAAGGTATCAGCGCACTGCGTGACGAGTCTGACAAAGACGGTATGCGCATCGTGATTGAAGTGAAACGCGACGCGGTTGGGGAAGTGGTGCTGAATAACCTCTACTCCCAGACCCAACTGCAGGTTTCTTTCGGTATCAACATGGTTGCGCTGCACCATGGTCAGCCGAAGATCATGAACCTGAAAGATATTATCGCTGCGTTTGTTCGTCACCGTCGTGAAGTGGTTACCCGCCGTACTATTTTTGAACTGCGTAAAGCCCGTGACCGTGCGCACATCCTCGAAGCGCTGGCGATTGCTCTCGCCAACATCGATCCGATCATCGAACTGATCCGTCGTGCACCGACCCCAGCTGAAGCGAAAGCGGCACTGGTTGCTCGTTCCTGGGAACTGGGTAACGTCTCTGCCATGCTGGAACGTGCGGGTGATGACGCTGCGCGTCCTGAATGGCTGGAACCTGAGTTTGGCGTGCGTGATGGTCAGTACTTCCTGACTGAACAGCAGGCCCAGGCGATTCTGGATCTGCGCTTGCAGAAACTGACCGGCCTTGAGCATGAAAAACTGCTCGACGAATACAAAGAGCTGCTGGAGCAGATTGCTGAACTGCTGCACATTCTGGGCAGTGCCGATCGTCTGATGGAAGTTATCCGTGAGGAGATGGAGCTGATTCGTGAGCAGTTCGGCGACGCACGTCGTACTGAAATCACCGCGAACAGCGCTGACATCAACATCGAAGATCTGATTAGCCAGGAAGATGTTGTCGTAACCTTGTCTCACCAGGGCTACGTGAAATATCAACCGTTAACCGATTACGAAGCACAGCGTCGTGGCGGGAAAGGTAAATCAGCAGCACGTATTAAAGAAGAAGACTTTATCGACCGCCTGCTGGTGGCTAACACTCACGACACGATCCTCTGCTTCTCAAGCCGTGGTCGTTTGTACTGGATGAAAGTTTATCAGCTACCGGAAGCGAGCCGTGGTGCGCGTGGACGTCCAATCGTCAACCTGCTGCCGCTTGAGGCCAACGAACGTATCACTGCTATCCTGCCAGTACGCGAGTACGAAGAGGGGGTGAACGTCTTTATGGCGACCGCCAGCGGTACGGTGAAGAAAACGGCGCTGACCGAGTTCAGTCGTCCGCGTTCTGCCGGTATCATTGCGGTTAACCTCAATGATGGTGATGAGCTGATTGGCGTCGATCTGACCTCAGGTTCTGATGAAGTCATGCTGTTCTCTGCTGCCGGTAAAGTGGTGCGCTTCAAAGAAGATGCCGTTCGTGCGATGGGTCGTACCGCGACCGGCGTACGCGGTATCAAGCTGGCAGGCGAAGACAAAGTCGTTTCTCTGATTGTTCCGCGCGGTGAAGGTGCCATCCTGACCGTGACGCAAAACGGCTACGGTAAGCGTACCGCGGCGGAAGAGTACCCGACGAAGTCTCGTGCGACGCAGGGCGTTATTTCCATCAAGGTTACCGAGCGCAACGGCTCTGTTGTCGGCGCGGTACAGGTTGAAGATACTGACCAGATCATGATGATCACCGATGCCGGTACGCTGGTGCGTACTCGCGTGTCGGAAATCAGCGTGGTTGGGCGTAACACCCAGGGCGTGATCCTCATCCGCACGGCGGAAGATGAAAACGTCGTCGGTCTGCAACGTGTTGCTGAACCGGTTGATGATGAAGAACTTGACTCCATCGACGGTAGTGCTGCGGAAGGGGACGATGATATCGCTCCTGAAGCTGAGAGCGACGATGATGCGGCAGATGACGCAGAAGAGTAATTAAGTTGTAATGAGAAGGGCCGGAGAAATCCGGCCCTTTTTTTTAGTTCATCCGCTCCACGATCATCGCTATACCCTGGCCGCCGCCGATACACAGCGTTGCCAGACCGAGCGTTTTATCCCTTGCCTGTAACGCGTGCAGCAATGTGACCAGAATACGCGCACCGCTGGCACCGATAGGGTGGCCCAGCGCAATCGCACCACCGTTAACGTTGACCTTTTGTGCATCAAACCCCAGTGTTTTACCCACGGCAAGAAACTGCGCGGCAAATGCTTCATTGGCTTCGATAAGATCGATATCCGACAGCTGCAGTCCGCTCAGTTGTAACGCTTTTTGTGTGGCCGGAACGGGTCCCATGCCCATCATCGCCGGGGCGACGCCGCCGCTGGCCCAGGCTTTGATTCTCGCCAGCGGCTTTAGCCCAGCAGCCAGCGCTGCCGACTCTTCCATTACCACCAGCGCGGCAGCACCGTCGTTAATCCCTGAGGCGTTGCCAGCGGTAACAGTGCCGGCTTTGTCGAAGGCCGGACGCAATGCGGCAAGACCTTCCGCCGTGGAGTCAGCCTTGGGAAACTCATCGCGTTCAAAAATGAGGGTTTTCTTACGTGATTGTACGCTGACGGGGACAATTTCGGCCTGAAAAGCGCCGGACTCTATTGCGGCAATGGCTTTCTGCTGTGATAACAGTGCCAGTTCATCCTGCATTTCGCGGCTGATGCCGTACTCTTTAGCGACGTTCTCGGCGGTAATCCCCATATGGTAGCCATGTTCAGCACAGATCAGCCCATCACGCAGAATGACGTCTGACAATTGCCCGTCACCGAGGCGATATCCCCAGCGGGCTTTAGCATCTAACAGGTAGGGGGCCTGACTCATGTTTTCCATTCCACCAGCGACCAGTGCCTGGGCCTGTCCGGCGGCGATCGCCTGAGCCGCAAGCGCCACACTTTTGAGACCGGAGCCACACACTTTGTTGACGGTGAATCCGCAAACGGTGTCGGAAAGACCGCTTCTTAGCAATGCCTGACGCGCCGGATTCTGTCCCAGACCGGCCTGCAGCACGTTACCCATAATCACTTCTTCAACCTGCTGTGGATCAAGATGAGCGCGCTCAATTGCCGCTTTTATCACGGTTGATCCCAGCTCGATAGCGCTGGTGGTCGCCAGTGCGCCATTAAAGCTACCGATTGCGGTACGTGCCGCGCTGACAATGACACAGTTTTTCATTTTTCTGTTCCTTTATGTAAGTAATGGCTGTCAGAACAAGGTCAATCCAATGACAAAAATGACGCCTGAGAAGAGCAGGGCGGTGATGCAATACCCCATGATGTCGCGCACCCCCAATCCGGCGATAGCCAATGCAGGTAGCGCCCAGAACGGCTGCGCCATATTCATCCACTGCTCGCCATAGGCGATAGCCATTACTGACTTACCGAGATCGGCACCAAGGGCCTGAGCGGCTGGCATGACGAACGGTCCCTGAATAACCCAATGGCCACCGCCAGACGGCACGGCAAAGTTAATCAGTGCTGAACTGAAGAAGGTCATCAGCGGGAAGGTGTCTTTGTTGGCGACGTTGATGAAGAACTCGGTAATCAATCCACCGAGGCCAGAGTGTTCCATCATCAACTGAATACCGGCGTAGAAGGGGAACTGCACCAGGATGCCGGCGGTGCTACGCGCGGCTGCGCTAACGGCACGCATATAGGCCATAGGCGTTTTATGCAGCAGCAGACCGGCAATCATAAACATCAGGTTGACGGTGTTGATGGTGATGTTGAAGCCTTTCTCAGTGAAATAGATAGCCAGATAAGCAATCCCTAATGCCCCGATTACCAGGGCCAGAATGCGGCTCTCTTCCAGTTTTTCCGATGGTGGGGCGTCGGGTGGCAGTTTTTTCTGGAAATCAGCTTCTTCCAGTAACAGCTTCGGATCGATACTTACCACATCAGAAGGTTTTGGCGTCATCATGCGTGTGATGAACGGCATCACGACGATCAGTGCCACGGTGATGAAGATGTTGAAACCGGTAAACAGCGTGTCTGCGACCGGAATTAACCCTGCGACGTGTTCAACCGGGTTGCCTGGTGTTGCCGCCAGCAATGGCATTGAACCGGAGAAGCCACCCCCCCAGGTGAGAAAACCGATGTAGGCACAAGCAATCAGCAGGGGGTAGTCGGAGCCGGGTACCCGGCGTGCGACTTCACGGGCAAACATCGCCCCCACTACCAGACCAAAACCCCAGTTGATGACACAGGCGACTGAACCGAAAAACGTCACCAGCATGACACCCTGAGCGGGGGTTTTGGCGGCAGAGGCCGCCGTACGCAGCAGACTTTTCACCGGTCCCGAACTGGCTAACGCGTGGCCTGTGACGATGATCAACGCCATCTGCATGCCGAAAGCCAGCAGATTCCAAAAACCATCACCCCAGAATTTCACCATGCTGACGGGTGTTTGTGGCGTTAGCCACAGCGCGATGCCGAAGGTCAACAGCGTTAGCAGCATGGCGAAAATCAGCGGGTCAGGCAGCCAGCGGCTGACCACGCGCGTCATAAAACGAGCAATGCGGCCGATCATGCATCACCTCGCAGGATAATCAGCTCGGCGGCGACATCAAACTGCGCTTCGGTTTTTTCACGCAGCGTGGCGATATCGCATCCTTCCGCGATTTCCGTAAGCCACATTTTTCCGTCAATGAAGCGGAAAACAGCGAGTTCGGTCACCAGCATATGCACCGCATGTTGTGCTGTCAGCGGCATGGTGCAATGTCGGAGGATCTTCGCTGAGCCGTCTTTTGCGCAATGCTCCATCGCGATAATCACTTTGCGCGCGCCGGTCACCAGATCCATCGCCCCTCCCATGCCGGGAACCATTTTGCCGGGAACGACCCAGTTGGCGAGGTTGGCCTGCTCATCGACCTGTAACCCACCGAGCACGCAGGCATCGACATGGCCCCCGCGAATTAACGCAAACGACATGGCGCTATCAAACATGGCCGCGCCTGGTAAAATCCCGCACGGTTGCCCACCGGCGTTTACCAGGTCGGGATGCGCGGTCGTGACTGGCCCCAGACCGAGAAAACCATTTTCTGACTGCAATGTGATATGAATGTCAGCGGGCAGGTAGTTCGCAACCATTGTCGGCAGACCAATCCCCAGGTTGACGACATCCCCATCGTGAAGCTCAAGCGCCACACGGCGCGCAATACGTTGTTTAGCATCCATGATTAGCTCTCCTGTGGAATGACGATATGGTCGATAACGGCACCGGGGGTAACGATATGGTCTGGCTGGAGTTCACCGATCTCGACCATTTCATCCGGTTCAACCAGTGTGATGTCGGCGGCGAGGGCAATCAGTGGGTTAAAATTACGGGCGCTAAGTTGATAGGTCAGGTTGCCAAGCGTGTCAGCGCGGTGTGCGCGGATTAGCGCCAGATCGGCACGTAATGGACGTTCGAGCAACCAGACTCTGCCATCGAGCGTCATGGTCTGCTTGCCATCTTCCACTACGGTGCCGACACCGGTTGGCGTGAGAAAACCGCCAAGGCCTGCGCCACCGCAGCGAATTTGCTCAATCAGAGTGCCTTGCGGCACCAGTTGTACGTCCATTTCACCGGCAATCATGCGGCGACCGGTTTCAGGGTTGGTGCCAATGTGCGAGGCAATCACTTTGCTCACGCGACCATTGACGATTAAGGGGCCGATACCGGTATCGACAAATGCGGTATCGTTGGCAATTAACGTCAAATCCCTGACGCCAGATTCAAGTAAGGCTTCGACAAGGCGAGGTGGCGTGCCAACCCCCATAAAACCGCCGACCATGATGGTCATGCCGTCACGAAAGAAGCTCGCTGCGTCTTGTAAAGTAATCAGTTTTGTTTTCATTATGTTTCCCTTTTGCATACTCCATTTTGGGTACGCTCAGGGAATTGCAAGCCGGGTGCCAGAATGACAAACAGCGAAATTATTTTTTAATTATTTGAATTTTATGATTTATTTTTATTGGCTGGCGAGGGGGATGTGGAGTTGCTATGCAGATTTTTGCGCAGTGTGCAAAATTCTGCATAGCAAATTTAGGTATCAGGAGCCTGACGGGTCAATACCATACTCTTGCAATTTGTACATCAGAGCGCGCCGACTGATCCCCAGCATTAGCGCGGTGCGGGTGCGGTTGCCATCCTGATTGTCGAGCACCTCAAGGATGATGCGTTTTTCCTCACGCTTAATTTCTTCCTTCAGATTGCGTTCTCCGGTCTGAACTGCTTTTACCTCTGTTACGGTACTGACAGGCGATCGGAACTGCGCAGGCAGGTCTTCGGCAAAAATCACCGCACCGGTATTCATGACCACCGCGCGTTCGATGACGTTAGACAGTTCACGAATGTTCCCTGGCCATGGCCAGGCGGTAAGCATGGACATCGCCGTGGGATCGATCTCAATGATATCCCGCTGATTTTCTGAGCTAAATTTTTGTAAAAAGTGATTCGCTAACAGGGCGATGTCTTCGCGGCGTTCGCGTAACGGGGGAAGGGTCAGATGAATCACGTTAAGCCGATAAAACAGGTCTTCGCGGAACGTTCCTTCCTTCACCATTGTTTGCAGGCAGCGGTTGGTGGCGGCAACAATACGGATATCGACGCGGATAGTTTGGTGTCCGCCGATGCGCTCGAATTCTCTTTCCTGCAAAATACGCAGCAGTTTGGCCTGCAGAACCAGCGGCATTTCACCAATCTCGTCGAGCAGAAGCGTTCCCTTATGCGCGCGTTCGAACAGTCCCTGGCGTAGGGTTTGTGCACCGGTAAATGCCCCCTTTTCGTGACCAAACAGTTCGCTTTCCAGTAAGGATTCCGGTAAAGCCGCACAGTTGATTTTGATAAAGGGACCGTTGGCGCGTCTGCTGTTGTAGTGGATGGCGCGGGCAATCAGCTCTTTTCCTGTGCCACTTTCGCCGCTAATCAGTGCGTTCGCCTGTGAGAGGGCGATTTTTGCCGTGTCTTTACAAATATCCATCATCACCGGGCTGTTAGTCAGGATATGCCCCCACTGCCAGCTGGTGCTTAGCGCCTGATGTAGATTGCGGATCTCCTGCTTCATTGCCTGAAGCTGTAGTGCGCGCTGAATGACCAGATTGAGCTCATCCAAATCAAAGGGTTTAATCACATAGTCAAAGGCGCCACTACGGAGAGCTTCTACTGCGGTCTCCACTTCGGCGTAGGCCGTCATCAGAATAACGGGGATCCGCGGCTGCTGGG
Source organism: Citrobacter sp. Igbk 14 (assembly GCF_028069825.1). Classification (NCBI taxonomy): domain Bacteria; kingdom Pseudomonadati; phylum Pseudomonadota; class Gammaproteobacteria; order Enterobacterales; family Enterobacteriaceae; genus Citrobacter; species Citrobacter sp. Igbk 14. The sequence continues at coordinate 120,783 of NZ_JANEWM010000001.1, read as the reverse complement.
CGCGCATGACTTTCAGTGCATCAATACCGTCCATCTCTGGCATACGGATGTCCATCAGTACCACGTCAGGATGCGTATCAGCAAACAGAGTCAGCGCGGCTTTTCCATCGCTGGCGCAGTGCGTCTCATGCCCTTGCAGGGAAAACGCAGTGGCAAGCATACGGCGAACATTTTCTTCGTCATCAACGATGAGAATACGGTAGGTCGTTTTCATTCTGACGGATTTCCCTGCGGGTTAAGAGGTAAAATCAGGGTGAAGGTTGCGCCGCAGCCCGGCATACTTGTCACGTGGATATCCCCCTGATGCGCGTTGATAATGCGCTGGCTTAGCGCCAGTCCAAGACCCGTACCTGACGCTTTGGTCGTAAAGAAGGGGTCGAATATTTTCTTCTGAATGGCAATATCGATACCGTTGCCATTATCTTCAATCATCATCGCCTGCTGTGAGGCTGAATATTGCCAGGTGCGGATTCGAATTTCGCCCCGTGCGGCTATCGCCTGCACCGCATTGATTAAAATATTAAGGATCACCTGCTTGAGGAGTTCGCGATCGGCGACGATGGCGGGCAGGCTGGCATCTAATTCTGTGGTAAATGCGATTCGAGCCTGTAGGCCTGCGGTTTGCACGAGGATCAGCGTTTCTTCAATCAACGCATTGAGCCGTACCTGCTGCCACTGGCTTTGTCGCGGGCGAGAGAAATCCAACAGTTGCTGGATGACTTTATTGATTGAGTCAATTTCGTTCAGCACAACGGATAAATATTCCTGATGTTCTGGTAAAGACGTTTGTTGGCGGATGATCTGTACATAGCCACGGATTGCCGTCAGCGGGTTACGTACCTCATGCGCCACTCCAGCCATCAACTCGCCGAGCGTCGCGAGCCTTTCCGTTTGTGCCAGCCGGCGCTGTGTCTCTTTGCGGGCCGTTAAATCAGAGAAGATCACCAGAGCTCCGATTAGCTCGCCATGCGCGTTATGGATCCGGCTGGTGGTGACGCTTATTTCAATGGTGCGGTCGCGACCAGGAAAACTTACCTCCTGGGCGACATGTTCGGTGCCGTGCTCCAGTGTATCCAGTACCGGGCTGGAGAACTGAGTATCGGCAAAGAGGGTTGCATAGGGCTGCCCGACCAGTTCATGAAGCTGATAGCCAGTGATTTGCTCTGCCGCCGGGTTCATGGTGGTGACATCGCCCTGTCTGTCGATGGCAATGACGCCGTCTGCTGCGTTCTCAATAATCAGGTCATTAAGGGTTTTGGTTTCCCGAAGCGTTTGTGCCAGCGCATTGACGCTGCGGCTGATTTGTCCCAGTTCGCCGGGCAGTTCAGGCAGTCGGGCTGGTGTTTTTTGCGCCAGCGTGGAGAGCCCGTCGGTGATAATGTCGATATTCGCACTGAGACGGCGAGAGAAAAGCACAATCAACAGCAGGCTACTGATGAGTCCGGCAGCCAGCACGGCAATGATCCTGACGTCCATTTTCCAGGCTTGCTGGCGGATATCTTCCGTCAGTTCATTCGCCCAGATATAGCCAATAACTTCACCCTGCCGTTCGATGGGGATCATGGAGTTGAGGATGTCGCCACGAACCTGTCGTCCGGAAAAAACCACAGGTGCGTTGCTGCTCATCACTTCACGTCCGGGGTGATCGTCAGTGATGGTGATACCGACATTACTTTGATACAACGCAGAGGGGGCGTAGGTGATGATTGCATCCAGTGCCTTGTTGTAATACCCCGCGCCGATGCCAGGAAATGCCTGGGTGATCCGTTCGGTGATGGGGCCCAACTCAAGATTCAGCGCCCGAATGCGCGCTTCACGCGGTAAATCCGCGTAGTGGCTAAAGCTATCGCCCAGCGCACCGTTAAGCAGAGTGAGCACCGATGACAGTTTTTTCTCTTTTTCAGATAAGACTGCTGACCGACCTTCGGTTTCTACGATATAACCAATAGAAATCGTCGGCACAATGACCATCAGAATGGCCATCATGATCATTTGGTTGCGTAAACGTCGCGGGTATAAACGACGCGTCAGCCATCTCAGCTTGCGCATTCTCACATCCGTGCAGTGTTTTTTAGGCAAACGACGATTATCAGGGGTTAAGACAACGGTGTCAGAGCGGTGTATCATATTCCCGTAAAGAGAGGGCATTGCGACGCCGGACATTTACCGCTACCTTAACCACACTCTATTGATATCCTGAGGCGGAGCTTCGCCCCTTTGAAATACCTTGCTTCCGTTCATTCAACTCTAAAAGTCTCACGCTACCTGTTCAGAGCGCTGGCCTTACTGGTCTGGTGTCTGATTGCTTTTGTTTCGGTGTTCTACATTGTGAATGCGCTGCACCAGCGAGAGTCTGAGATCCGCCAGGAGTTTAATCTCAGCTCCGATCAGGCCCAACGCTACATTCAGCGTACTTCTGACGTGATAAAAGAGCTGAAATACATTGCTGAAAACCGGTTAACGGCAGAAAACGGCGTGATGTCATTGCGGGCACGGGATGATAAAACCGTGGTGCCGAATTTTGAACCGCTGTTTGCCGATTCCGACTGTGCGGTGATGGGTAATGCCTGGCGTGGCTCGCTGGAGTCATTGGCGTGGTTTATGCGCTACTGGCGCGACAATTTCTCAGCGGCTTATGATTTGAATCGCGTGTTCCTGATCGGCAGTGATAACCTCTGTATGGCCAATTTTGGTCTGCGGGATATGCCTGTCGAACGTGACGAGGCGCTGAAAGCGCTGCATGAGCGCATCATTAAGTATCGCAATGCCCCGCAGGAAGAAAACGGCAATAACCTGTTCTGGATAAGCCAGGGGCCACGTCCAGGGGTGGGGTATTTTTATGCGCTGACGCCGGTCTATCTTGCCAATCGTCTGCAGGCGTTGCTGGGTGTGGAACAGCCGATTCGCATGGAGAACTTCTTCACGCCGGGCAGTTTGCCGATGGGGGTGACCATCCTTGATGAAAATGGTCATGCGCTGATTTCACTCACCGGTCCTGAAGGCACTATTAAGTCTGAACCGCGCTGGATGCAGGAGCGCTCGTGGTTTGGCTACACGCCGGGTTTTCGCAATCTGGTGTTAAAGAAAAACCTGCCGCCATCCTCGCTCAGTATTGTGTACTCCGTGCCGGTCGATCTGGTGCTGGAGCGGATACGCATGATGATCCTGAATGCGGTTCTGCTGAATGTGCTGGTAGGTGCTGCGTTGTTTATGCTGACGCGCATGTATGAGCGGCGTATTTTTATTCCAGCGGAAAGCGATGCCCAACGCCTGGAAGAGCATGAGCAGTTTAACCGTAAAATCGTGGCTTCTGCGCCGGTCGGTATTTGTATTCTGCGCACAATTGATGGCATTAACATTCTGAGCAACGAGCTGGCGCATACCTATCTCAACATGCTGACGCATGAAGACAGGCAACGGTTGACGCAAATTATCTGCGGCCAGCAGGTTAATTTCGTCGATGTGTTGACCAGCAATAATACTAATCTGCAAATCAGCTTTGTGCATTCACGTTATCGCAATGAGAACGTAGCGATATGCGTCCTGGTCGATGTGAGTGCTCGCGTGAAAATGGAAGAGTCGTTACAGGAGATGGCGCAGGCGGCGGAACAGGCCAGCCAGTCAAAATCAATGTTCCTTGCGACGGTGAGTCATGAGCTACGCACGCCGCTGTATGGCATTATCGGTAACCTTGACCTGCTGCAAACGAAAGAACTGCCCAGCGGAGTGGATCGCCTGGTGACGGCGATGAATAACTCCTCCAGCCTGTTGTTGAAGATTATCAGCGATATTCTTGATTTCTCGAAAATTGAATCCGAACAGTTGAAGATTGAACCGCGCGAATTTTCACCGCGTGAAGTGATGAGCCATATTACGGCCAACTATCTGCCGCTGGTGGTACGCAAGCAACTGGGATTGTACTGTTTCATCGAACCGGATGTGCCTGTGGCATTAAATGGCGATCCGATGCGCTTACAGCAGGTCATTTCTAACCTGCTGAGTAATGCGATTAAATTTACTGATACCGGCTGTATTGTGCTGCATGTTCAGTGCAGCGGCGACTACCTCAGCATTCGTGTGCGTGATACTGGCGTGGGGATCCCGGCCAAAGAAGTCGTTCGTCTGTTCGATCCCTTCTTCCAGGTGGGGACGGGCGTGCAGCGTAATTTCCAGGGGACCGGGTTGGGTCTGGCTATCTGTGAGAAACTGATCAGCATGATGGACGGGGATATTTCCGTCGATTCTGAACCGGGGATGGGGAGCCAGTTTACGCTGCGGATACCGCTGTATGGTGCCCAGTACCCACAGAATAAGAGTGTGGATGGTCTTGCCAGCACTCGCTGCTGGCTGGCCGTGCGAAACGCGTCACTCTATCACTTTATCGAATCCAGCCTCACGCGTACCGGGATGACGGTGCTGCGTTATGAGGGGCAGCAACCTGATGCAAATGATGTATTGATTGCTGATGATGTGCTGGATCAGACGTGGAAGGGACGAGCCACGGTGATTTTCTGTCGTCGCCACATTGGTATTCCACTGGAAAGAACGCCTGGAGAGTGGGTGCACAGCGTGGCATCACCGCACGAGTTGTCCGCGCTGCTGGCGCATATCTACAGCGTTGAACTGGGTAGTGAAGCGCTTTCCACCGCGCTGCCAGCTCCGGACAAAGTGGGAGCCACAAACGATGACATGATGATTCTGGTGGTTGACGATCATCCGATTAACCGCCGTTTACTGGCCGATCAGCTAGGATCGTTGGGGTATCAGTGTAAAACCGCCAACGACGGTGTGGACGCGCTCAATGTGTTGAGTAAAAACCATATTGATATCGTGCTGAGCGACGTCAACATGCCGAATATGGATGGTTATCGCTTGACGCAACGCATTCGCCAACTGGGGTTAACGCTGCCGGTTATTGGTGTGACGGCCAATGCTCTGGCGGAAGAGAAGCAGCGTTGTCTGGAGTCGGGAATGGACAGCTGTTTGTCCAAGCCAGTGACGTTAGACGTGCTGAAGCAGACGTTGACCGTCTATGCGGAACGCGTGAGAAAAACGCGGGGATAAAAGAGGCTGGGTAGTGGTGTTTGCCTTATCCGGCCTACAGAACATACACAACGCTGTATTGTTCGTAGGCCAGATAAACGCGGTGCCTTCAGGCAGATGATATGAAAACGAATTACTCTTTGTCTGACGGGCTTAACGTCACGGATGACAGGTAATTCAGCAGGGCGATATCGTTTTCCACGCCGAGCTTCATCATTGCAGACTTTTTCTGGCTACTGATGGTTTTAATACTGCGATTGAGCTTCTTAGCGATTTCAGTCACCAGGAAACCTTCGGCAAACAGGCGCAGAACTTCACTTTCTTTCGGTGACAGGCGTTTGTCGCCATAGCCGCTGGCGCTGATTTTTTCCAGCAGGCGAGAGACACTTTCCGGGGTGAATTTCTTACCTTTTTGCAGCGCCGCCAGTGCCTTAGGCAGGTCAGTTGGCGCACCTTGTTTCAGCACGATCCCTTCAATGTCGAGATCCAGTACCGCGCTCAGGATGGCCGGGTTGTTGTTCATGGTCAAAACGATGATCGACAGGCTCGGGAAATGGCGTTTGATATATTTAATTAACGTGATCCCATCACCATATTTATCTCCCGGCATTGAGAGATCGGTAATCAACACATGAGCATCTAATTTAGGCAAATTGTTGATCAGTGCAGTGGAGTCTTCAAATTCGCCGACAACGTTCACCCACTCGATTTGTTCAAGTGATTTACGAATACCGAACAGTACAATCGGATGGTCATCGGCAATAATTACGTTCATAGTGTTCATGTATTGGGCTACCTTGCTACAGCAAGCTCTTGACGTAAACGTCAATGTCGCTGATGTACTTTTCTATACCTGGAGCATCTTTCTCTTGAATAAGATGTTCCAGCGCTTCACATAACTGCTTGCCGGGTACCAGATTAAGCATGGCAAACACGCCTTTCAGGCGATGGGCCGTTTGGGCTAACGCAGCGAAATCGCTGGTTGCTGCCTCAGTATACAACCTCTTAACATCATCCGGTACTGTGTCTACAAAGAGTGCATAGTAACCACTGGCATGAAGTTCGGCGTTTTCATCACCGCCGAGGGGGAGTTCCTGGATCTCTTCTTGCGCCAGTTGTTCTTCTATTAGCTCCAGGACAGCTTCCTGCATAGCATTACTCATATTAAAGTTGACGCGCAGCTGACCGGGGCCAATTTTTCGCACGCCAGACTCATCATCGCTTAAAAGCAAGCCTGAGGCAGTAAGATTAGACGGATTATCAGTGATAAAGAGATCATATTCTTGACTATTCAGTCGCTCATCGGGGGTGATGCAGGTTGCTCCCCAGTTTTCCAGCTGACGCAATACAATGCTGCGTACGTCATTCGAGGTGACGTCAACCATCACGCAGACATCATCCAACAACCGTTCTTCATTATCAGCATGTTGGTCATGTAGCGGCATCTTAACATGGACGATATAACGCGTTCCAAGTTCTTCCCGCGCTTTAATATTCAGATGTCCACCCAATTTGCGTGCTAGCTGATCGCACAACCAGAACGTGAGTGGATTCGCTTTGCCATATCGATCGCTCTGCGTGTCATTGATGAACGGGAAGTGCAGATTATCAATTTCATTCAGCGCGACGCCTTCCCCCGTATCCAGAATACGGAAGGTCAGACGCTCTGCCTCCGATTCATCCTGGTCGACATCCAGCGTAATTTTGCCAATCTGCGTCGTGGTCACGGCATATTGGATGAGCAGCAGCAAAATACGACGCAGGGCATCGCGGTCGCCGCGGCGCTCATCATTGGCGCTCAGGTGATTTTTAATCAGCAGCTGTAACCCTTTACGCTTGATGGCTGGCAGTACTTCAGGTACTACGTCGTCAATTAACGCCTGCACGGAAAACAGCGTTGATTCACTTTTCCAGTCATCGCTTTCCAGAAGATTGGCCAACTGAATCTCATCGACCATACGTACCAGCACGTCTGCCTGGTTTGCCAGTTTCTGGCTGTCGGGCGTATTGAGTGCAGCAGCATTTATGGCCAGCGTTTTGGCAGGATCTTTCAGTGCGCTACCAATGTTTTGCATAAAGGCGGCGCGAGCCTGTTGGTTTTTCTCATACAGTCGCTGCGCTTGTTTCAGCTTTTTATTGACCAGTACTTCGCGATCCTGGTCGCGAATGATAAAGATCTGCGTGCGGGCTGAGATCTGGCTGCGGAACAGCCTGATCTCATACAATTCATTATTGATTGTGGCCTGGATAACCCCCTGATGCTGTTCCGCCATACTGGTGATATTTTGCAGATTTAAATGTGGCAGCAGATGGTCGGCAATTTTATTGCTGATAACCGTGCGGTTGGATTCCTGGTCGTGTACCAATAATCCCAGCGGCAGCAGCGAAACAATTTCTTCATTGATTGCGCGAAGCACCCGGAGTTCATTATTTGCGACAAGGTTTGGCGCCACTTCATTTGAGCGGGCAGGAAGGTGGCGGAAAGTGGTATAGCCAAACAGCGCCAGCGCCAGCAGAGCGATATTCAGTAACAGCGGCAGCAGAATACTTTGCAGCGTATCAAGCAGTAATGAACCAAAGGGAACCTGCCAGACCAGTCGCATATCCGTTGAATTTAGCGCTGAGGAGATCTCAATCTTGCTATTGTTAAAGTTGATGCTGACGCTGTCAGGTGACTCTTTTTCACTGAGATGTTCAGCCGTAGACGTGGCATCAGGCTCCAGGTGAAAGCTGTCCAACTGCATGCCCGGGGGGATCAAATCATTAATCGGCAGGTCAAACGCGACCACGGTTGCCAGATGTCCCGGTTGATTAAAGGTTGTGCGTAACGTGAAGTAATGGCCGTTTTGCCAGACCAACCGGCGAAGGGATGAGAAGCTTTCACGCTCATCGAGCGCATTGGCCTGTTGTAACATTTCAGCGCGGCGCGAATCGACAATGTTGCCAATTGTCGATTCTTTAAAGCCGGAGGTGAGATCTTTCAGCGGCAGCGTTGAGATAAGAATCAGGCTATTGTCCTGACCATTCAGATAATACATTGACCATGGGACATTCTCTGCGCCCCACAGTGTATCCAGATAGGTTGAGATACGTTGGGTCATTTCCAGCGTAGAACTGTCATGCGAGCCGAAAATCAGTGCTTCAGTCTTTCTACGGGGTTTTTCAAGATAGTAGACATCTTGCTTGAGTCGGGTTTCCTGTAACCCGTCGGCAGTCGATGAGTTGGCTGTTGCTGCAATATTGTCATAGATTTGCCAGGTCACGTATCGCCAGGTATCCACCCTTTTATGAATTGCGTGGGTGATATCGACAATCTGATAGCTCTTATCTTTTAGCCAGGTGTTGACCGCGCTCTGGACCATCACGCCCATCATCACCAACAGCACCACGATCAGTAATAAGAAGAAACGGGTAATACTTCCCGGAAGCAGGGAGAATCGGGTAGAAGCCGTTGTGTCAGACTGACTCATTCGTGTTTATGACCTGTTAAAACGACGCTAAAGATGAAGGGGCAGTATAAAGGGTAATGTATGAATTGCCATACTTACGCAACATCCGGTGAGCTGCATTTTTTATTGTTGTGTATCGTTGCCAGGCAGGCAATGCAAACGTGTACAGCCGGTCACTACCAGTACAAATATAGGTATGAAACCTACAGATTTAGCATTAAATAACAAGAAATTATTTGCCTGATTTATAAGCGATGGTGAACAGGTGAGATAGTTAATAGTCGTTATAGTTTTTCATCGGTAGCACAGAACAGTGATGTTTGTGTAAAGAAGGGTAAAAAAAAACCGAACGCAGAGCATTCGGTTGAAATAGGGGTAAACAGACATTCATGAATGAATGACGGTAATAAATAAAGTTAATGATGATAGCGAGTCTATTTTAGTTGCGAGTGAAGATTTTTTTTTATCATTCAGTGCTATGGTTGTGTTTTGTGCAAGTGATTGATGTATAGGTATTTTATAATGATTCTTGACTATTCGTGCTTATTTGCCCCATTTTCTTAATTAAAAAAAGTTCCCTTTTGTTAATATTTTGAAACATCTCCATAGACAAATGAAACATCTTTAAAGTATTAGTATCATATTCGTGTTGGATTATTCTGTGTTTTTGCGGAGAATGAAGTTGCCGACTGGTTAATGAGGGTTAGCCAGTGAGCAGTGGCATAAAAAAGCAATAAAGGCATATAACAGAGGGTTAATAACATGAAAGTTAAAGTACTGTCCCTCCTGGTACCGGCTCTGCTGGTAGCAGGCGCAGCAAATGCGGCTGAAATTTACAACAAAGACGGCAACAAATTAGATCTGTACGGTAAAGTCGACGGTCTGCACTATTTCTCTGATGACTCTACTAAAGATGGCGATCAGACCTATATGCGTATCGGCTTCAAAGGTGAAACCCAGGTAAACGACCAGCTGACCGGTTACGGCCAGTGGGAATACCAGATCATGGGTAACTCCTCTGAAAACGAAAACAACGCCTGGACGCGTGTCGCGTTTGCCGGTCTGAAATTCGCTGATGCAGGTTCTTTCGACTATGGTCGTAACTACGGCGTGGTTTATGACGTCACGTCCTGGACCGACGTCCTGCCGGAATTCGGCGGCGATACCTACGGTTCTGACAACTTCATGCAGCAGCGTGGTAACGGCTTTGCAACCTACCGTAACACTGATTTCTTCGGTCTGGTTGATGGTCTGAACTTTGCCCTGCAGTACCAGGGTAAAAACGGTAGTCCGGAAGGTGAAGGCATGACCGGCGTGACTGGCAACGGTCGTGACGCACTGAATCAGAACGGTGACGGCGTTGGCGGATCTATCACTTATGATATCGGCGCAGGCTTCTCCCTGGGTACCGCAGTTACCAGCTCCAAACGTACTGATGAGCAGAACAAGCTGAACTTCGGTACCGGCGATCGTGCTGAAACCTACACTGGCGGTCTGAAATACGACGCGAACAACGTCTACCTGGCAGCACAGTACACCCAGACCTACAACGCAACGCGTGCAGGCAAACTGGGCTGGGCAAACAAAGCGCAGAACTTCGAAGCTGTTGCTCAGTACCAGTTCGACTTCGGTCTGCGTCCGTCTGTGGCTTACCTGCAGTCCAAAGGTAAAGATCTGGACAGCGGCTACGGCGACCAGGATATCCTGAAATATGTTGATGTTGGCGCGACCTACTACTTCAACAAAAACATGTCCACCTATGTTGATTACAAAATCAACCTGCTGGATGACAACAACTTTACCCGTAATGCAGGTATCTCTACCGATGATATCGTAGCACTGGGTCTGGTTTACCAGTTCTAATCTGCATTTATTTCTATCAAAGGCCCTACGGGGCCTTTTTTAATGCCGTTTTTCTGACGTACAAACACTCTTTTTTGGTGTACTCTTGCGCCCGTTTTCATAAGGGTAATCACGTATGGATATGATTTTTTGCCGTGCAGCGCTCCTGGCTGTAACACTCTTTTTTGTCGGGTGCGATGAGGCCCCGAAATCAAACCAGACCCCGTCCTCAACCGCGACAGTCCTGGAAGGTAAAACTATGGGCACTTTCTGGCGGGTCAGTGTGGTTGGCGTGGATGCCAAACGCGCCGGGGAGTTGCAGGCGAAGATCCAGACGCAGCTCGATGCTGATGATCAACTGCTTTCTACCTACAAGAACGATTCTGCGCTGATGCGTTTTAACCTGTCAAAAAGCCTGTCACCGTGGCCGGTGAATGATGCGCTGGCGGATATTGTGACATCGGCGTTACGTATTGGCGCAAAAACTGACGGTGCGATGGACATCACCGTCGGTCCGTTGGTGAACCTGTGGGGCTTTGGTCCACAGCAGCAACCGCTGCATACACCTACACAGGCAAGAATTGATGCGGCAAAAGCGCAAACCGGGCTTTCACATCTGAAGGTTGTCAATGAGGCGCACCAGAATTACCTGCAGAAAGATCTGCCGGCGCTGTATGTTGATCTCTCCACCGTGGGGGAAGGGTATGCGGCTGACCATCTGGCGCGATTGATGGAACAAGAAGGGATCGCCCGCTATCTGGTTTCTGTTGGTGGTGCTCTGAACAGCCGTGGAATGAATGCCGAGGGGCAACCGTGGCGTGTAGCAATACAGAAACCAACCGATCGTGAAAACGCGGTACAGGCGATTGTCGATATCAATGGACATGGCATCAGCACCTCCGGTAGCTATCGCAACTATTACGAACTGGACGGAAAACGTCTGTCCCATGTCATCGATCCGCAAACCGGTCGTCCTATTGAACACAATCTGGTCTCAGTGACGGTGATTGCACCGACGGCGCTGGAGGCTGACGGGTGGGATACCGGGCTAATGGTGCTCGGCCCGGAAAAGGCCAAAGAAGTCGTGCGTCGCGAAGGGTTGGCGGTGTATATGATTGTTAAAGAAGGCGACGGGTTTAAAACCTGGATGTCGCCGCAATTTAAAAGCTTCCTGGTCAGCGAAAAAAATTAAAAAGCAAGATTGCGGGTTTTTATAACCCGCAATGCGGACACACTGAGGCTAAGCGCTATGCTTAACAAAGGAGTCCATCATGACAAATCTCTTACACATAACTGATGATGAACGCTGGCAGTCTGTGCTGGACCGTGACGCGGGTGCTGACGGTCAGTTTGTTTTTGCTGTTCAGACTACCGGCATTTTCTGTCGGCCGTCCTGTCGGGCAAAACATGCGCTGCGCAAAAATGTCAGTTTCTTCGCGGATGCAGAGCAGGCACAGGCGGCAGGGTTTCGCCCCTGCAAACGCTGCCAGCCGGACAAAGACAGCGCACAACAGCAGCGGCTGAACAAAATAGCCCACGCCTGTCAGTTACTGGAGCAGGAGTCCCCCCTCACACTGGAAGCTCTTGCGCAGCATGTTGCGATGAGTCCGTTTCACCTGCATCGCCTGTTCAAAGCAACCACCGGAATGACCCCAAAGGCCTGGCAACAGTCATGGCGTGCCCGTCGTCTGCGTGAGGCGCTGGCAAAAGGCGCACCGGTCACGCAGGCGATTCTTGACGCCGGATTCCCCGACAGCAGCAGCTATTACCGCAAAGCGGATCAGGCGTTAGGCATGACCGCCAGGCAATTTCGTCAAGGCGGCGGTAATGTTTCTGTGCGCTATACCCTCGCAGATTGCGCTCTGGGTCGCTGCCTGGTCGCGGAAAGTGAACGGGGGATCTGCGCGATCTTGCTGGGCGACGACGATGCTACGCTGATAGCAGAATTGCATGAACTGTTTCCGACAGCACGTGACGAGCCCGCCAATGCGGAGTTTCAACAACATGTGCGTGAGGTGATCGCCGTGATTAATACGCGCAATAATGCACTGTCACTGCCGCTGGATATTCAGGGAACCGCCTTTCAGCAACAGGTATGGCAAGCGCTGCGGGCAATCCCTTGTGGTGAGACGGTGAGTTATCAGCAACTGGCCAGCACTATCGGCAAGCCGAAGGCGGTGCGTGCCGTAGCCAGCGCCTGCGCGGCGAACAAACTGGCCATTGTGATCCCGTGTCACCGTGTAATCCGTGGCGACGGCGCGCTTTCTGGCTATCGTTGGGGAATAACGCGCAAGGCGCAACTGTTGCAACGTGAAGCCACCCGCGAGGAAACATAATGCTCGATCTCTTTGCCGATGAGAAACCCTGGCACGAGCCGCTGGCGTCAGGTGCGGTGATTTTGCGGCGTTTTGCATTTGAATCCGCACCCGCTTTACTGCGGGCAATCGCGGCGACAGCCAGGCAGTCGCCGTTTCGCCAGATGGTCACCCCAGGCGGCTATACGATGTCGGTAGCCATGACGAATTGTGGCCATCTGGGCTGGACAACGGATCAACATGGCTACCTCTATTCACCGGTCGATCCATTAACTGGCGCTCACTGGCCGCCATTACCCGAGGTCTTTTCTGAGCTGTGCCAACGGGCGGCAACGGCCGCAGGCTATCCTGATTTTCAACCGGATGCTTGCCTTATTAATCGCTATACGCCGGGGGCAAAACTGTCTTTACATCAGGATAAAGATGAACCTGACCTGCGAGCGCCTATCGTCTCTGTTTCGCTGGGCCTGCCGGCAATTTTTCAGTTTGGTGGCTTACGGCGCAACGATCCCTTAAAGCGAGTATTGCTGGAGCATGGTGATGTGGTGGTATGGGGGGGGAACTCGCGGCTGTTTTATCACGGCGTCCAGCCTCTCAAAACTGGGTATCATCCATTGACGGGGGATTGTCGTTACAACCTGACGTTTCGCCAGGCAGGTAAAAAAGAATAAAAATAAGAATTATTATTGCTGTGAGCGAAGAGATGTTTAAACTGCGGGCTGTTATTACTTGTCCGGGTTGTTTGCATGGAACTTTTACTTCTTGTCTGGCGGCAGTATCGCTGGCCATTTATCAGCGTCATGGCGCTCAGCCTTGCCAGTGCCGCGCTGGGGATTGGGCTGATTGCGTTTATCAATCAGCGCCTGATTGAAACGGTCGACACCACGCTGATGGTGCTACCGGAGTTTCTTGGCCTGCTGATGTTACTGATGGTCGTCACCCTCGGTTCACAGCTGGCGCTCACCACGCTGGGACACCACTTTGTCTACCGTCTGCGTAGCGAATTTATCAAACGTATTCTGGACACTCACGTCGAGCGTATCGAGCAAATCGGTAGCGCCTCGTTACTGGCCGGTTTAACCAGCGATATCCGTAACATTACCATTGCCTTTGTGCGCCTGCCTGAGCTGGTACAGGGGATTATTTTGACCGTGGGGTCGGCGGCGTATCTGGCCATGTTGTCGACGAAAATGCTGCTGGTGACGGCAATCTGGATGGCAATCACCATCTGGGGCGGATTTGTGCTGGTGGCGCGGGTGTATAAACACATGGCTACCCTGCGTGAAACCGAAGACAAGCTGTACAACGACTACCAGACGGTGCTGGAAGGGCGCAAAGAGCTGACGCTCAACCGTGAGCGTGCAGAGCATATCTTTAACCAGCTGTACGTCCCGGATGCCAAAGAATACCGCCACCATATTATTCGTGCTGATACCTTCCACCTGAGCGCGGTCAACTGGTCGAACATCATGATGCTGGGCGCCATTGGCCTGGTATTCTGGATGGCCAACAGCCTGGGCTGGGCGGATACCGCGGTGGCGGCAACCTATTCGCTGACGTTGCTATTCCTGCGCACGCCATTGCTCTCCGCCGTTGGCGCGCTGCCGACGCTGCTGACGGCACAGGTGGCGTTCAATAAGCTGAATAAGTTTTCCCTGGTTCCCTTCAAGGCAGAATTCCCGCGGCCAACCGCATTTCCGAACTGGCAAACGCTGGAGTTGCGTGACGTGGTTTTCCACTATCAGGATAATGCGTTCTCCGTTGGGCCAGTGAATCTGACCATTCGTCGTGGTGAACTGATCTTCCTGATTGGCGGTAATGGCAGCGGTAAATCCACTCTGGCGATGTTGCTGACCGGGTTGTACCAGCCGCAGTCTGGTGAGATTTTACTGGATGGCAAGGCGGTTGCTGTCGAAAAACCGGAGGACTACCGTAAGCTGTTCTCGGCAGTGTTTACCGACGTCTGGCTGTTTGACAAATTGTTAGGACCCGAAGGCAGAGACGCTTCTCCTGCTCTGGTCGCGAAGTGGCTGGAACATCTGCAAATGGCGCACAAGCTGGAGCTGAACGACGGGCGCATTCTCAACCTGAAGCTGTCGAAAGGGCAGAAAAAGCGAGTGGCGCTGTTGCTGGCCTTAGCGGAGGAGCGCGACATTATTCTGCTGGATGAATGGGCCGCCGATCAGGATCCGCATTTCCGGCGTGAATTCTACCAGGTATTGTTGCCGCTGATGCAGGAGATGGGCAAAACCATTTTTGCCATTAGCCATGACGATCATTACTTTATTCATGCAGACCGTTTGCTGGAAATGCGTAATGGGCAATTGAGTGAACTGCTGGGCGATGAACGTGATGCGGCTTCGCGTGATGCGGTGGCTCGAACAGCATGATCCCACATGCCGCCGGTTTTTTATCCAGCCGGCGGCCTCGTTTATTGTTATTTACATAATTCGGCATCATGATTGATGATATTTCATATCATGGATTTATGATTGATGTCCGTAATAAACAAAAACAGCGCCAGGCTACGTGACGAGGAACGTGCTCGTCTTATCTGGCTACTGACCACTGATAAAGCCATCATTTCAACATTATTGGGTAAGCTTACCCTGGCTGAGCAATATGACGTCGGTACGTTAGCCGACGATATTGCTGAGGTAGGGGCACTGGTGGCGCATCTGCCGCCACCCGATCTGGCCGATACCCTCGAAGCACTGCCCTCCGAAGAGCGTCACGCCCTGTGGCGACTGGTCGAAAGTGAAAAACGCGGCAACGTCCTGCTTGAAGCATCAGAAAATGTGTGGGATGACCTGATCGACGAGATGAGCGACCGCGAGCTACTGGATGCGCTGCAATATCTCGACATCGACGAACAGATTTATCTGGTACAGCATTTACCCCGTAACCTTACCGGTCGACTGCTGGCATCACTGCCTGCTGAAGAGCGGGCGCGCGTACGTCAGGTGCTGCACTACGAGAAGAATCGCGTCGGTGCGATCATGGAGTTCGAAGTCATCACCGTACGTCCGGACGTGACGCTGGAAGTGGTGCAGCGGTACTTGCGGCGGCTGGGAAAAATGCCGGAGAACACCGATAAACTCTTCGTAACCGATCGCAATAAAGTCCTGGTGGGCGAACTGACTCTAACCTGTATTCTGCTTAATGACGTGCAGCGTAAAGTCAGCGAAGTGATGGAGGATGATCCGCTGACATTTTCTCCGGAAGATATCGCCGAGAATGCTGCGCGTACGTTTGAACGTGATAACCTGGTCAGTGCTGCGGTGGTTGATCCCTCTGGCAAACTGATGGGACGCTTAACCATCGATGAGATCGTCGATGTGGTTTATGAAGAAACCGATACCGATCTGCGTCGAATGGGGGGCTTAAGTGCCGAAGAGGACGTATTCGCTCCGGTCACTAAAGCGGTAAAAACCCGTTGGGCGTGGCTGGCAATTAATCTCTGTACCGCCTTTATCGCCTCGCGGGTAATCGACGGTTTCGAGCACACCATTTCACAACTGGTGGCACTGGCCTCGCTGATGCCCATTGTGGCAGGGATTGGTGGTAATACAGGTAATCAGACCATCACCATGATCGTCAGGGCGCTGGCGTTACAGAATATTCAGCCCGGCAACCTGACGTTTCTGATCCTGCGTGAGATGGGGGTTGCGCTGATCAACGGCCTTGTCTGGGGCGGAATCATGGGCGGCATCACCTGGTGGCTGTACGATGATATGGCACTGGGCGGCGTGATGACCCTGGCGATGATGCTCAATCTGCTGATGGCGGCGCTGATGGGCGTTATCATCCCGATGACGATGGTCAAGCTGGGGCGCGATCCGGCGGTCGGCTCCAGCGTCATGATTACCGCTATCACCGACACCGGCGGATTCTTTATTTTTCTCGGTCTGGCGACGCTGTTTTTGATGTAGACGCCCGTTTCCCAGTAACGATGCGCGGCAGTATCAACATCGTGACCACGCCGGCAACCACGCCAATTGCCAGGTTGCCGGTAGAGACTGTCGCGGCGACGGTAACCAACATTGCCAGCGTTTCGGCGACCGGCATGTTGGCCAGCGTCGTGGGTTGGATGCTGTGCCAGCTAAACGTTTTCACCGCCACAATCACCATAATTCCCGCCAGTACCGACATCGGTATCTTTGCCATCACCTCGCTGAGTGCGGTGACGAGCAACAGCAAGACCAGCCCGGCGGCGAACGTGGAAACACGGCTGCGCGCTTTCCCCATCTCAACGTTGACAATCGTTTGACCGATCATCGCGCATCCGGCGATGCCGCCATAAAAACCGGCCAGGATATTGGCTACGCCCAGTCCAGTGCTTTCACGGTTTTTATTCGACTGGGTGACCGTCAGGTCGTCAACCAGACGGGCGGTTAACAATGACTCCATCAACCCAACAAAAGCGATGCTCAGTGCGCAGGGCCAGATAATGGCTAACGTTTGCAGGTTGAGTGGTACGAGTAACTGCGTCAAGCCCGGCAGACCGCCGCTCATTGAACCTTCGTCACCGACGGTCGGTAACAGTTGCCCGCTGGTGACAGTGAACACGGTCAGCAGCACGATAGCGATAAGCGGCGCGGGGATTGCTTTAATAAACCGCGGAACCCACAGCACAATCAGCAGCGTCAGGACGAACAGCCCCCAGATTAACGGGCTTTTCCCCCAGAAGTGCGGAACCTGAGCAAAGAAAATCAAAATACCCAGTGCGTTGACAAAACCGGTCATCACTGCCGTGGGGATGAACCGCATCAAACGTGCCATGCCTAACACACCAAACAGGATCTGAATAATCCCGGCCAGTACTACCGCTGGCAGGATGTATTGCACGCCGTGTTGATGCACCATCGGGCCAATGACTAATGCAACCGATCCTGCAGCGGCGGTAACCATTGCCGGACGCCCACCTAAAAAGGACATCGCCAGGCACAGTACGACCGAGGCTATCAGGCTGACTTTAGGGTCCACGCCGGCGATAACTGAAAACGAAATCACTTCCGGGATCAGCGCCAGGGCGGTTACCACACCAGCCAGCGTTTCACGAACCAACAGGCGGGGTTGGCGTAACACGGTGCGGGTGGTGTGTTCTGCCACCGCGGCAGGGGAAGAGTGTGTTGCAGACATAGTTACTCTCAGGTCAGAAAAGGCCTGATGACAGCAGACCGACAGGCATCCGTGCGGTGAATAGCAAAGCGCAGCATAGTACCCGTCTGACGGGGAGGTTTCCAGAAATGATTGTCAATAACCGTATAAATAATCAACGTATTAATAACATTTTTAAAATTTAAATATAATTTATAAACAATATTTAATTATTTTTACTTAAGTGTTACCGTTGTTACCGCTCGATTTTCACCTGCACTAAAAGCAAAAAGCGATACTAAAAGTAAGGCATTAACATTATGAAAAAAGTGACTGCCATGCTCTTCACCATGGCCGTAGGGCTGAATGTTGTCTCGATGGCAGCAAAAGCGAAAGCGGCGGAAGAGCAGGAAACGGATGTACTGTTGATTGGCGGCGGCATCATGAGCGCCACACTGGGAACCTATTTACAGGAACTGGAGCCGCAATGGTCAATGACCATGGTAGAGCGACTGGATGGCGTTGCTCAGGAGAGTTCAAACGGCTGGAACAACGCCGGAACAGGCCACTCCGCACTTATGGAACTGAACTACACGCCTAAAAAGGCTGACGGTAGCATCAGTATTGAAAAGGCAGTCGAAATTAACGAAGCCTTCCAGATTTCCCGCCAGTTCTGGGCGTATCAGGTCAACAATGGCGTGATGCATGAACCCCGCTCGTTTATTACCACGGTTCCCCATATGAGCTTTGTCTGGGGCGACGAGAACGTGAATTTCCTGCGTGCCCGTTACACGGCACTCCAGCAAAGCACCCTGTTCCGCGGTATGCGCTATTCTGAAGATCACGCGCAGATTAAAGAATGGGCGCCTCTGGTTATGGAAGGTCGCGATCCAAAACAGAAAGTTGCGGCAACGCGTACTGAGATCGGTACTGACGTGAACTACGGCGAAATTACGCGCCAGCTGATTGCATCGTTGCAGAAAAAACCTAATTTTGCGCTGCAACTGAGCACCGAAGTTCGCGGCTTTAAGCGTAACGCGGATAATAGCTGGACCGTCACGGTTGCCGATCTGAAAAACAACGAAGCGGAACACGCCATTAAGGCGAAGTTTGTCTTTATTGGTGCCGGTGGTGCAGCACTGAAACTGCTGCAGGAAACCGATATCCCGGAAGCGAAAGGCTATGCCGGATTCCCGGTTGGTGGTCAGTTCCTGGTGGCGGAAAACCCTGATGTGGTCAATCGTCACCTGGCGAAAGTGTATGGTCAGGCATCTGTCGGCGCGCCGCCGATGTCCGTACCGCACATTGACACCCGTATTCTGGATGGTAAACGCGTGGTGCTGTTTGGGCCGTTCGCGACCTTCTCCACCAAATTCCTGAAAAATGGCTCTTTGTGGGATCTGCTCAGTTCTACTACCACGTCCAACTTTATGCCAATGGTGAATGTGGGTCTGGATAACTTCGATCTGGTCAAATATCTGGTAAGCCAGGTCATGCTCAGCGATGACGATCGTTTTGCTGCTTTGCAGGAGTACTATCCAGAGGCGAAGAAAGAAGACTGGCGTTTGTGGCAAGCGGGCCAGCGCGTGCAGATCATCAAAAGCGATGCTGAGAAGGGCGGCGTTCTGCGTCTGGGAACCGAAGTGGTCAGCGATAAAGAGGGAACCATTGCTGCGCTACTGGGCGCATCACCGGGGGCATCAACCGCGGCACCGATCATGCTGCATCTGATGGAAAAAGTGTTTAAAGATAAAGTTGCCAGCCCACAATGGCAGGCGAAGCTGAAAACGATTATTCCGTCTTATGGCACGAAGCTGAATGGCAACGTTGATGCTACGGAGCAAGAGCTGCAATACACCAGTGAAGTACTGGGTCTGAAGTACGATAAACCGCAGGTCGCTGATGAAGCACCAAAACCACAGCTAAAACCTCAGGCACAACCGCAACCTGAGCAGAAAGCCGTAGCGGATATCGCGCTGTAAAAAAAGGCCGGATCGCGTTGCGCTTATCCGGCCTATTTCTACTTCATGCGCCTGTAGGCCGGATTAGGCGGTACGCCGCCATCCGGCACATTCTCACTTATCGCGCGACGGCGTCCTGAATCTTATCTTCTGCTTTCCAGATGCGGTATTTCACCTCCACGTTTTCCGGGGTGTAGACCACAATCGGCAGCTTGCTGTTGTAGCGCAGCATGCCGTCATCACCCAGATACGCGGTGATGAATTTCTTCTCTTTCTTGCCGTCCGGGCAGGCCATCATGGTTGAAACCGGAGAAGTGACTTTGTCGAATACGTAGTAGTCATAGCCCCAACCTTCCAGCGTTTTGCTGTCCAGTTCTCCACCAAGACGATGTTTGTTGCAATCAACTTCCAGCGTTTGTCCGATCAGCAGTTCTACTTTCAGAGTAGATTCATCTTTCTCTGGAGTAAGCTGAATAACCTGACGCTTCATTCCCTTGTCCGCTTTAGGATAAGGGGCGACTTTTTCCAGCGGCTGAGCGCTGGCATCGGTGGTTGTTGCCCACGCAGAGGTGCTGGCGAAGGCGGCGAGGAGTGCGGCAGGGACAATTGTCTTCATCTTATTGTTCACAGTGTTTCCTTTCTTCTGTCTTTCGAACGTATCCAGTGCAGGTTAGCATATTCACATCGTCTATTAATCTAAATTTACTTATATTTTAAGTGTATTAATTAATGGTTTGGAATTTGAGTAGCGATAAATGCCAGGAATTATCTTAATAATGAGATTATTATCTGCTTAGTGTTTCCGTTATATAATTTACTATATAACTCATTGAAATGTGAACAAAAGCGCATTTTTTCCCGCCAACTCAACACTCTTTTGATCCGGCAACAGCATTTACCCCAATTGGGGTATGCACCTCTAACACATCCTGAAATATCTTACGGTTAAAAATAACTACTCATAAATAGTGCGTTTTTTATTGTCGTTCAACCCGCTCAGGGAGAGCGTCATTATGGAAGGACAATGTCATGGTTGATTTATCCCGTCGAGGCATGTTGACAGGCAGTTGGCGTAAAGCCAACGCGGGGATTCGTCCGCCGTGGAGCAAGGAAGACTCTCACTTTCTGGCCAATTGCCTCCGTTGTGACGCCTGCATCCAGGCGTGTGAAACCGACATCCTGCAGCGAGGCCAGGGCGGTTATCCAAGCGTAAATTTCAAACACGGCGAATGCAGCTTTTGTTACGCCTGCGCAGAGGCCTGTCCCGAATCACTTTTTCTTCCGCGCCACACCAGGGCATGGGATCTGAATTTTTCGATCGGTGACAACTGTCTCGCGCATCAGTCCGTTGAATGCCATCGCTGTCAGGATAGCTGTGAACCCATGGCCATTACCTTTCGTCCCACGCTGTCCGGTATTTATCAGCCACAGCTCGACAATCAGGCATGTAACGGATGCGGCGCGTGTGTCGCTATCTGTCCGGTATCAGCCATTAATGCGGAGTACAACCATGGACACTAACTGGCAGGTCTGCAGCCTGGTCGTTCAGGCCAAAAGTCAGCACATCAGCGATATCGCCACGCAGTTACGTTCGTTTCCGGGTTGCGAAGTTGCTCTCAGCGATGTGGAAAGCGGTCAGCTGATTGTGGTGGTAGAAGCTGAGCATAGTGAAACGCTAATGAAAACAATTGAGTCAGTGCGCAACGTTGCGGGCGTGCTGGCGGTGTCGCTGGTTTATCACCAGCAGGATGAGCAAGGTGAGGAAACACCATGAAACTCAGTCGTCGTAGCTTTATGAAAGCTAACGCCGTTGCGGCCGCTGCGGCGGCTGCCGGGTTAAGCGTGCCGGGCGTTGCCCGTGCGGTAGTCGGTCAGCAAGAAGCGATCAAATGGGACAAAGCCCCGTGCCGATTCTGTGGTACGGGTTGTGGCGTATTGGTAGGAACCCAGCAAGGCCGCGTTGTGGCATGTCAGGGCGATCCTGATGCGCCGGTTAACCGTGGGCTTAACTGCATTAAAGGTTATTTCTTGCCGAAAATCATGTACGGAAAAGACCGTTTAACGCAGCCGATGCTGCGCATGAAAGACGGCAAATATCACAAAGAAGGCGAATTCACCCCGATTAGCTGGGACCAGGCCTTTGATGTGATGGAAGAGAAGTTTAAAGCGTCTCTGAAAGAGAAAGGGCCAGAAGTTGTTGGTATGTTTGGCTCCGGTCAGTGGACCATCTGGGAAGGCTACGCTGCCGCAAAACTGTTCAAAGCCGGTTTCCGTTCGAATAACATCGATCCGAACGCGCGTCACTGCATGGCGTCAGCCGTTGTGGGCTTTATGCGTACCTTTGGTATGGATGAGCCGATGGGCTGCTATGACGATATCGAACATGCAGATGCTTTCGTCCTGTGGGGCGCAAACATGGCGGAAATGCACCCGATCCTGTGGTCACGCATTACCAACCGTCGTCTGTCCGATCCTAACGTTAACGTCGCCGTTCTCTCTACCTTCCAGCATCGTAGCTTTGAGCTGGCGGATAACGGCATCGTCTTTACGCCGCAAAGCGACCTGGTGATCCTCAACTACATCGCAAACTATATCATTCAAAACAATGCGATAAACCAGGACTTCTTTAGCAAGCACGTTAACCTGCGTAAAGGGGCGACGGATATCGGCTACGGTTTACGTCCTACCCATCCGCTGGAAAAAGCGGCGAAAAACCCAGGTTCTGACGCCTCTGAACCGATCAGCTTTGAAGAGTACAAAGCGTTTGTTGCGGAATATACGCTGGATAAAACCGCAGAAATGACCGGCGTGCCAAAAGATCAGTTGGAACAGCTGGCACAGCTGTATGCCGATCCGAAGAAGAAAGTTATCTCCTACTGGACGATGGGCTTTAACCAGCATACCCGTGGCGTATGGGCTAACAATCTGGTCTATAACCTGCACCTGCTGACCGGTAAAATTTCTCAGCCAGGCTGCGGCCCATTCTCGCTGACGGGTCAGCCTTCCGCTTGTGGTACCGCGCGTGAAGTCGGGACCTTCTCTCACCGTCTGCCTGCGGACATGGTGGTGACGAACGAGAAACACCGCGATATCTGTGAAAAACACTGGAACATTCCGGCGGGGACCATTCCGGCGAAAATCGGCCTGCATGCTGTGGCGCAGGATCGTGCACTGAAAGATGGCAAGCTCAATGTCTACTGGGTGATGTGTAACAACAACATGCAGGCTGGGCCGAACATCAACGAAGAGCGTATGCCTGGCTGGCGCGATCCGCGCAACTTTATCATCGTTTCCGATCCGTACCCGACGGTCAGTGCTCTGGCGGCCGACCTGATCCTGCCAACAGCGATGTGGGTAGAGAAAGAAGGGGCTTACGGTAACGCCGAGCGCCGTACTCAGTTCTGGCG
This sequence comes from Citrobacter sp. Igbk 14, assembly GCF_028069825.1. Taxonomy (NCBI): domain Bacteria; kingdom Pseudomonadati; phylum Pseudomonadota; class Gammaproteobacteria; order Enterobacterales; family Enterobacteriaceae; genus Citrobacter; species Citrobacter sp. Igbk 14. The sequence continues at coordinate 97,666 of NZ_JANEWM010000001.1, read as the reverse complement.
CCAGCAGATTAAAGCACCGGGTGAAGCGAAATCTGACCTGTGGCAAATGGTGCAGTTCGCCCGCCGATTCAAAACGGAAGACGTCTGGCCGGAGGAACTGCTGGCTAAGAAACCCGAGCTGCGCGGTAAGACGTTGTATGACGTGCTGTTCGCCACGCCAGCCGTCACGAAATTCCCGGTCAGCGAACTGGCTGAAGATCAACTCAACGATGAATCTCGCGAACTCGGTTTCTACCTGCAAAAAGGGCTGTTCGAAGAGTATGCCTGGTTTGGTCGCGGACACGGACACGATCTCGCACCGTTCGATGATTACCACAAGGCGCGCGGGTTACGCTGGCCGGTGGTTGACGGTAAGGAGACTCAGTGGCGCTACAGCGAAGGCAACGATCCGTACGTGAAGGCGGGTGAAAGCTACAAGTTCTATGGCAAACCGGATGGGAAAGCCGTCATCTTCGCGCTGCCATTTGAACCGGCGGCTGAAGCACCGGATAAAGAATATGATCTGTGGCTCTCCACCGGTCGCGTACTGGAACACTGGCACACTGGCAGCATGACGCGCCGCGTGCCGGAACTGCACCGTGCGTTCCCGGAAGCGGTACTGTTTATCCATCCGCTGGACGCGAAAGCGCGCGATCTGCGCCGTGGTGACAAGGTCAAAGTGGTTTCCCGTCGTGGTGAAGTGATTTCGATTGTTGAAACACGCGGCCGCAACCGTCCGCCGCAGGGGCTGGTGTACATGCCGTTCTTCGACGCCGCACAGTTGGTGAACAACCTGACGCTGGATGCGACGGATCCGCTCTCTAAAGAGACGGATTTCAAGAAGTGCGCTGTGAAACTGGCGAAGGTGTAACGCGTTATGTCCCGGTCAGCAAAACCCCAAAATGGCCGCCGCCGCTTCCTGCGCGATATGGTTCGCGCAGCAGGCGGGCTGGCCGTCGTTGGCGTGGCGCTGGGGTTGCAACAGCAAACTGCACGCGCAAAAGGTGTGCGGTTGCGCCCGCCTGGGGCTCTGAGTGAGGACGCATTTGCCAGCGCCTGCGTGCGCTGTGGTCAGTGCGTCCAGGCTTGCCCGTACGACACGCTGAAACTGGCAACGCTGGCCTCCGGGCTGGCGGCCGGAACACCCTATTTTGTCGCTCGCGACATCCCCTGCGAGATGTGTGAAGACATTCCGTGCGCCAAAGTTTGCCCCAGCGGCGCGTTGGACAGGGAGATTGAGTCTATTGACGATTCACGCATGGGGCTGGCGGTGTTGTTGGATCACGAGAACTGCCTTAACTATCAGGGATTGCGTTGCGACGTTTGCTATCGCGAGTGCCCGAAAATCGATGAGGCCATCACCCTGGAGCTGGACCGCAACATGCGTACCGGTAAGCATGCGCGGTTTATTCCAACCGTGCATAGCGATGCCTGTACCGGCTGCGGTAAATGCGAAAAAGTCTGCGTACTGGAACAGCCGGCAATAAAAGTGTTACCGCTGTCGCTGGCGAAAGGGGAGTTGGGACACCATTACCGCTTCGGTTGGCTGGAGGGGAACAATGGCAAATCGTAAACGTGATGCGGGGCGTGAAGCACAAACGAAAAAAGGTTGGTGGCGGAGCCATCGCTGGCTGGTGTTGCGTCGTCTGAGCCAGTTCCTGGTTCTGGCAATGTTTCTCAGCGGTCCGTGGCTGGGCGTGTGGGTGCTGCATGGTAATTACAGCAGCAGCCTGTTGCTGGATACCATTCCGTTAACCGATCCGCTGATCACCCTGCAAAGCCTGGCCAGCGGGCACCTGCCCGCAACAGTTGCGTTAACAGGGGCCGCCATTATTACGGTTCTGTATGCCCTTGCCGGTAAGCGATTGTTTTGTAGTTGGGTCTGCCCGATGAATCCGGTTACTGATTTGGCGAGCTGGCTGCGCAGAAGATTTGACCTGAATCAGTCTGCGACTTTGCCGCGCTATATACGGTACGTCCTGCTGGTGGTTATCCTGGTCGGTTCTGCCCTGACAGGGACGCTGCTATGGGAATGGATAAATCCGGTCTCTTTGCTGGGACGTAGCCTGGTAATGGGCTTTGGCAGCGGGGCGCTGCTTATTCTCGCGCTGTTTTTATTTGATTTACTGGTTGTTGAGCATGGCTGGTGCGGGCATCTCTGCCCCCTGGGTGCGCTGTATGGCGTATTGGGTAGTAAAGGTGCATTAACCGTATCGGCAAAAGAACGTAAGAGATGTAACCGCTGTATGGATTGTTTTCATGTTTGCCCGGAACCGCATGTGCTACGTGCGCCGGTGCTGGATGAGCAAAGCCCGGTGCAGGTGACCAGTCGCGATTGCATGGCCTGCGGTCGCTGTGTGGATGTCTGTTCTGAGGATGTTTTTACAATAACGATACACAAAATCATTTGAGATGCATCGCGGCGGCAAGTGAGGAAATCCCCGGGAGCATAGTAACTATGTGACTGGGGTTTCGGAGCGCAGCCAACAAAGAGGCAGCTTAAAGGATGAAGTGTAAATGCGATGGAGTTCGGGAGCTAAACAATGAAAAGCCATGACCTGATTAAAGCGCTGAGTCAATGGACAGCCGCGCTGGCCCTGGTAGTCAGTGGGGCCGTTTGGGCTGCAAACGGAGTGGATCTGAGCCAGTCACCGGAAGTCTCAGGGACACAGGAAGGGGCGATTCGCATGCCGAAAGAGCAGGAGCGTATGCCGCTGAATTATGTGAATCAGCCACCAATGGTTCCGCACAGTGTTGACGGCTACCAGGTGACGACCAATACCAACCGTTGCCTGCAGTGTCACGGTGTTGAAAGCTACCGCACCACCGGTGCACCGCGTATCAGCCCGACGCACTTTATGGACAGCAACGGCAAGGTACTGGCTGAAGTCGCTCCGCGTCGTTACTTCTGCCTGCAGTGTCATGTCCCGCAGGCTGATGCGGCACCGATTGTTGAAAATACCTTTACCCCCTCGAAAGGTTACGGGAAATGAGAGCCTGTCCCATTAGGCTATTTTATTTGCCATTTCGGACCAGGGCAGTGCTCACAGTCCTCACGTACTGTAAGTACGCTCCGGTTGTTCCGCGCTGTCCGTGTCCAAACTGGCTGCAACAATTTACGCCTACTGGAATAGGCTCGGGAGGTCATTATGGAAAATTCTAACCGTAAACCAGGCTGGATTAAGCGCGTCTGGCAATGGTGGCGTCGCCCCAGCCGTCTGGCGCTCGGCACGCTGTTGTTAATCGGCTTTGTGGTCGGCATTATTTTCTGGGGCGGCTTTAATACCGGTATGGAAAAGGCCAATACGGAAGAGTTCTGCATTAGCTGTCACGAAATGCGCAATACGGTGTACCAGGAATATATGGAAACCGTACACTACAACAACCGCAGCGGTGTGCGCGCGACTTGCCCTGATTGCCACGTCCCTCATGAGTGGGGCCCGAAAATGATCCGCAAAATCAAGGCCAGCAAGGAGCTGTACGCGAAAGCACTGGGGTTGATAGATACACCGCAAAAATTTGAAGACCACCGTTTATCGATGGCGCAAAATGAATGGCGGCGTATGAAAGACAATAATTCGCAAGAGTGTCGGAACTGTCACAACTTCGAGTTTATGGATTTAACCGCCCAGAAAGGCGTAGCGGCTAAAATGCATGACCAGGCCGTGAAAGAAGGGCAAACCTGTATTGACTGTCATAAAGGGATAGCACACAAACTGCCTGATATGCGCGAAGTCAAACCGGGCTTTTAACAGGATGTAAATAATCAGGATGCTTGAGGCCAGAGAACTGCTCTGCGAGCGAGATGACAGAATACTGTTTAGCGATCTGTCATTTCGCGTCAATGCAGGGGAATGGGTACAAATTACCGGGAGTAATGGCGCGGGGAAAACCACCCTGCTGCGGTTGCTTACCGGGCTGGCTCGTCCTGACGCCGGAGAGGTTTGCTGGCAAGGGAAAGCGCTGCACCAGGTGCGGGACAGCTACCATCAGGAACTACTGTGGATCGGACATCAGCCGGGGATAAAAACCCGGCTTTCGGCGTTGGAGAATCTGCGGTTTTTTCATCACGATGGCGATTGTCTGGCGGCGCTGGCGCAGGCAGGTCTCGCCGGATATGAAGATATTCCTGTTAATCAACTCTCTGCCGGACAACAGCGGCGCGTGGCACTGGCTCGCCTCTGGCTGACCCGCGCGCGACTGTGGATCCTCGATGAACCCTTTACGGCAATTGATGTGCACGGCGTTGAGCGACTGACTCAGCGCATGGCACAGCATACAGAGCAGGGTGGCATTGTGATCCTTACCACGCACCAGCCTCTGGGTGTTGAGACCGATAAAGTGCGACGTATTGCGCTGACCAGCGAGAGGGCCGCGCAATGATGTGGCAAATCTTCCGTTTAGAACTGCGGGTTGCGTTCCGTCATAGTGCAGAGATCGCCAATCCGTTATGGTTTTTCCTGATCGTCATAACCCTGTTCCCGCTCAGCATAGGGCCGGAGCCACAGCTGCTGGCGCGTATTGCACCGGGCATTATCTGGGTTGCCGCATTGCTGGCATCATTACTGGCGCTGGAACGTTTATTTCGGGATGACCTACAGGATGGCAGCCTCGAACAATTGATGCTGCTGCCATTGCCGCTACCGGCCGTGGTGCTGGCGAAGGTAATGGCGCACTGGGTTGTAACTGGTTTGCCGCTGCTGATCCTCTCGCCGCTGGTGGCATTGCTGCTGGGAATGGATATGTATGGTTGGCAAATTATGGCGCTGACGTTGCTGCTTGGAACGCCGACGCTGGGTTTTCTCGGCGCACCTGGCGTGGGACTGACGGTGGGGTTAAAACGCGGTGGCGTGCTGTTGAGCGTGCTGGTACTCCCGCTAACCATTCCATTGTTGATTTTTGCGACCGCTGCGATGGACGCCGCCTCGATGCACTTACCCGTTGAAGGGTACATGGCGATTCTTGGAGCTCTACTGGTAGGAAGCGCCACGTTAAGTCCCTTTGCGACGGCGGCGGCGTTACGTATCAGCGTGCAATAGCGCAGATATGACTTGTAGGCCGGACAAGGCGAAGCCGCCCTCCGGTAAAACGGAAATTTACTAATTTATTGAGTCTGGTGACTGAACTATGTGGAAAACACTTCATCAACTGGCGATGCCCCCACGTCTCTATCAGATCTGTGGCTGGTTTATCCCATGGCTGGCGATTGCCAGTGCAGTGGTTCTGGTAACAGGATGGGTTTGGGGATTTGGCTTCGCGCCAGCGGATTATCAGCAGGGGCAAAGCTATCGCATCATCTATCTGCACGTCCCGGCGGCAATCTGGTCGATGGGCATTTACGCGTCGATGGCGGTTGCCGCATTTATCGGCCTGGTCTGGCAAATGAAAATGGCCAATCTGGCGCTGGCAGCGATGGCGCCAGTTGGCGCAGTGTTTACCTTTATTGCACTGGTGACGGGCTCTGCATGGGGAAAACCGATGTGGGGAACCTGGTGGGTCTGGGATGCCCGACTCACTTCTGAGCTGGTGCTGTTGTTTCTCTATGTTGGCGCCATTGCGCTGTGGCATGCCTTTGATGATCGTCGCATGGCGGGACGAGCAGCCGGTATTCTGGTACTGATTGGTGTCGTGAACTTACCGATTATCCACTATTCGGTCGAGTGGTGGAACACGTTGCACCAGGGGTCGACCCGCATGCAGCAAAGTATTGATCCGGCGATGCGTACGCCACTGCGCCTGGCGATCGTCGGCTATCTACTCCTGTTTGTCACGCTGGCGCTGATGCGCATGCGTAATCTGATTTTATTGATGGAAAAACGCCGCCCGTGGGTGAGTGAACTGATCTTAAAAAGAGGCCGCCAATGACCCCTGCATTTGCATCATGGAGTGATTTTTTCGCGATGGGCGGTTACGCCTTATATGTCTGGCTGGCCGTGGCCATGAGCGTAATTCCGCTGGTGGTGCTGGTGCTGCATTCTGCACTACAGCATCGCGCAATCTTACGCGGCGTGGCGCAGCAGCGGGCGAGAGAAGCGCGCATGCGTGCGGCGCAAGTTCAACGGGAGGCGGCGTGAATATTCGACGTAAAAATCGGCTATGGATAGCCTGTGCGGTACTGGCGGGCCTGGCATTGACCATCACGCTGGTGCTCTACGCGCTGCGTTCCAATATCGATTTGTTCTATACGCCGGGAGAAATACTCTACGGCAAGCGCGAAACTCAGCAGATGCCGGAAGTCGGTCAACGCCTGCGCGTTGGCGGAATGGTTATGCCGGGTAGTGTGAAGCGCGATCCGCAGTCGCTGAAAGTTAACTTCAGCATCTATGACGCCGAAGGCGTGGTGGATGTGACTTATGAAGGTATCCTGCCGGATCTGTTCCGTGAAGGGCAGGGCGTCGTTGTTCAGGGGGAACTGGATCAGGGAAATCATGTGCAGGCCAAAGAAGTCCTTGCCAAACATGATGAAAATTACACCCCGCCGGAAGTTGAAAAAGCGATGCAGGAGAACCACCGTCGCCCGGAAAGTGTTTATAAGGATAAAACGTCATGATGCCTGAAATTGGCAATGGGCTACTGTGTCTGGCACTCGGCGTTGCACTATTGCTGTCGGTTTATCCGCTGTGGGGTGTTGCGCGTGGCGATGTCCGGATGATGGCCTCTGCGCGCCCCTTTGCCTGGGTGTTGTTTATCTGTGTGATGGGTGCGTTTCTGGTGCTGGTAAACGCATTTGTGGTCAATGACTTTACCGTGACCTATGTCGCCAGCAACTCCAACACGCAACTTCCGGTCTGGTACCGCGTCGCCGCGACATGGGGTGCACATGAAGGCTCACTGTTGCTGTGGGTGCTGCTGATGAGCGGCTGGACGTTCGCAGTGGCGCTTTTCAGCCAGCGGATGCCTCTGGATATCGTCGCCCGCGTACTGGCGGTGATGGGCATGGTCAGCGTCGGCTTCCTGCTGTTTATTCTGTTTACCTCCAACCCGTTTTCCCGCACGCTGCCGGACTTCCCGATAGAAGGGCGTGACCTTAATCCGCTGTTGCAGGATCCGGGGTTGATCTTCCATCCGCCATTGCTGTATATGGGCTATGTCGGTTTCTCTGTGGCTTTTGCTTTTGCCATTGCCGCACTGATGAGCGGGCGTCTGGATAGCACCTTTGCCCGTTTTTCCCGTCCGTGGACGCTGGCGGCATGGGTGTTTTTGACACTGGGTATTGTGCTCGGCTCTGCGTGGGCATACTACGAACTGGGCTGGGGCGGTTGGTGGTTCTGGGACCCGGTAGAGAACGCTTCGTTTATGCCGTGGCTGGTGGGGACTGCGCTGATGCACTCGCTGTCAGTGACCGAACAACGCGCCAGCTTTAAAGCCTGGACGTTGCTGCTGTCAATATGCGCCTTCTCGCTTTGCTTGCTCGGGACGTTCCTGGTGCGTTCGGGTGTACTGGTGTCGGTGCACGCTTTCGCCTCTGACCCGTCGCGCGGGATGTTCATTCTTGCCTTTATGGTGCTGGTTATCGGCGGTTCCCTGCTGCTGTTTGCGGTACGTGGACACAAGGTTCGTTCGCGGGTGAATAACGCGCTGTGGTCGCGTGAATCGCTGTTGCTGGGTAATAACGTGCTGCTGATTGCTGCCATGCTGGTGGTGCTCCTGGGCACGCTGTTGCCGTTGGTGCACAAACAGCTGGGGCTGGGCAGTATTTCGATTGGCGAGCCATTCTTCAATACCATGTTTACCTGGCTGATGGCACCGTTTGCGCTATTGCTGGGGATTGGGCCACTGGTACGCTGGGGACGTGACCGACCGCGGAAGCTGAAAACGCTACTGATTGTCGCGTTTGTTACCACGCTGGTACTGTCCGTGCTGCTGCCGTGGCTGTTTGAAGACCGTATCGCTGCCATGACGGTCGTGGGTATGGCAATGGCATGCTGGATATTTGTGCTGGCGATGTCCGAAGCGTTCCTGCGTATTTCGCGCGGCACGAAGCTGACGCCGAGCTACTGGGGCATGGTTTCAGGTCACGTGGGGCTGGCTGTCACCATCGTCGGTATTGCCTTTAGTCAGAACTACAGCGTTGAACGCGATGTGCGTATGAAGGCGGGCGATAGCGTCGCTATTCATGATTATCAGTTCACCTTCCGCGAAGTAAAAGATATTACCGGACCTAACTATCGGGGGGGCGTGGCCGTGATTGGTGTTACCCGCGACGGCAAGCCGGAAGCGACGCTGCATGCGGAAAAACGCTTTTACAACAGCACCAGTTCAATGATGACCGAAGCGGCGATCGATGGCGGACTGACGCGTGACTTGTACGCTGCATTAGGCGAAGAGCTGGACAACGGCGCGTGGGCAGTGCGTCTGTACTATAAACCGTTTATTCGCTGGATTTGGGCTGGAGGGTTGCTGATGGCGCTGGGCGGGTTGTTCTGCCTGTTTGATCCACGCTATCGCCAGCGCACGCGTCCTCGTGCTGCTGCGCAAAAAAACGCGCCGGAGGCTGTATGAAGCGCAATGCATTGTTAATTCCGTTTATTATTTTTCTCATTATTGCAGCGGCGCTGCTGTGGCAACTGGCACGTAACGCACAGGGAGACGACCCGACGAATCTGGAATCGGCGTTAATCGGTAAGCCGGTGCCGACGTTCCGTCTGGAGTCGCTGGAAAATCCGGGCCAGCATTACCAGGCTGATGTGTTGACGCAGGGGAAGCCGGTGCTGCTGAACGTGTGGGCGACCTGGTGTCCGACCTGTCGTGCTGAGCACCAGTATCTGAACCAGCTGTCGGCACAAGGCGTGCGGGTCGTTGGGTTGAACTATAAAGACGATCGTCAAAAAGCCATCGTCTGGCTGAAAGAACTGGGCAATCCGTATGCCTTAAGTCTGTTTGACGGTGACGGTATGCTCGGGCTGGATCTTGGCGTGTATGGTGCGCCGGAAACATTCCTTATCGACGGTAAAGGCATTATTCGTTATCGCCATGCCGGTGATTTAAACGCCAGGGTATGGGAGAGCGAGCTCAAACCATTGTGGGATAAATACAGTAAGGAGGCTGCGCAATGAGGTTCTTTCTGGGCCTGCTGATGCTGGTTATCTCGGGATCGGCGCTGGCCACTATTGACGTGATGCAGTTCAAAGATGAGGCACAGGAACAGCAGTTCCGTCAGCTTACTGAACAGTTACGCTGCCCAAAGTGTCAGAACAACAGCATTGCTGACTCTAACTCAATGATTGCCACCGATCTGCGTCAGAAGGTTTACGAACTGATGCAGGAAGGGAAAAGTCAGAAAGAAATTGTCGATTACATGGTGGCGCGATACGGCAACTTCGTGACTTACGATCCGCCGTTGACGCCGCTGACTGTGCTGCTGTGGGTGATGCCCGTTGTGGCAATTGGCTTAGGGGGCTGGATTATTTTTGCCCGCTCACGCCGTCGAGTACGAGTGAAGCAGGAAGAATTTCCTGATGATATTACCCCCGACGGTAAACGCGGTGGGTTAGGGCTCTTTATACCCGGCGTTATCGTGGCGCTGGTGGTGGGCGCGGTGAGCTATTACCAAACCGGTAGCTATAAGCAGGTTAAGGTCTGGCAGCAGGCGACTGCACAGGCTCCGGCGTTGCTGGAGCGGGCGTTAGATCCAAAGGCTGAGCCGCTGAATGAAGAGGATATGGCGCGTCTGGCGCTGGGATTACGTACCCGGCTGCAAACCGATGCCGGAAACGTTGAAGGCTGGATTATGCTTGGGCGCGTAGGCATGGTTCTCGGTAATGCCAGTACGGCAACTGAAGCGTATGCTAATGCCTACCGACTGGATCCTAAAAACAGCGATGCTGCGCTGGGTTATGCGGAAGCGTTGACCCGTTCTTCCGATCCAGATGATAACCGTCGCGGTGGGGAGTTGTTACGTCAATTGGTCAGGAGCGAACATGCGAATGTGCGTGTACTGAGCATGTACGCTTTTAACGCTTTCGAACAGCAGCGCTTCGGTGAGGCGGTTGCGGCGTGGGAGATGATGCTGAAATTATTGCCCGCCAATGATACCCGTCGGACGGTAATTGAGCGCAGCATCAAACAGGCGATGGAACAGCTGGCACCGCAGGAGAAATAAGCGTTCAGATTGCCCGATGGCGCGCAGCTTTCGGGCCTGTGTGGGCCTTGTAGGCCGGATAAGACGCTGAGGCGTCGTATCCGGCATCTTATTGATTACTGCATTCCGCGTGTTTGTAAAAACAGGATGGTGGCGGCAACGCGAGAGCGGACGTTCAGTTTACGCAGCAGGTTGCGGATATGCACTTTCACCGTTTGCTCGGAAATGTTCAGTACAGATGCAATCTGTTTATTCGATAATCCCTGAGCCAGCTCATGTAACACATCCAGCTCGCGTTCGGTGAGTACGCTGAACGGATCTTCCTCAGCGCCAAACAGTTCCCGTTCCCGTAGATAATCGCTGACGCGTTGGCTAAAGGCTTTACCTCCTTTTGCACCAGCGCGAATGGCTTCCAGCAGAACTTCAGGATCGCTGTCTTTAAGCAAATAGCCATCCGCGCCGGCATCAATCAGGGCGTACACATCGCTGGCGGCATCCGAAACGGTCAGAATAATAATTTGTGCAGTAACGCCATCCCGGCGTAACGCATTCAGGGTGTCCAGTCCGCTCATGCCTTTCATATTGAGATCGAGCAGGATCACATCAAGATCCAGACGGTTTGCCAGATCGATAGCGCTTGCACCGTCGCCGGCTTCGGCAACTACGTCAAATGCGCTATCCAGTTGCAATAACTGACTAATTCCTCGCCGCATGAGTGGGTGGTCATCAACAATCAGCACCCGAAAAGGCGTTGCTTCAGGCATACTTTTCTCCTGAGTTTTTATTAGTATCATTATTGTTTTCAGCACATAAATCGTCCAGATTCCAAGTGCTGATGAGAGGATAAATTTTACCCCAATTTGTCCATGGGTAAGTAGTAAAACCTGTGTGGAAAAGGGGGCGAATAACAGGAAATGGCGAATGGTGGACATTAAAAATCAATCATGAAGATTGGTTTTTGGGGCGGGCACATACGAGAATATGAACTCTCCCGCTCCCGAAAAGAGTCAGGATGCTGAGGAAGGAAACCGATGTCCTTTTCTTCATGCTTTGCCGTAAGAGACCTCATTCCGGTCATAATTTTATATTTGTGAGATAAAAATCTTCAGACTTTTCCGGGTATACCCGGGCACTGTCCAAAAGTGTCTATTTTCCTCGATTGAAATTTCCTCTCTAACTTGGTTTCCTTCTGATCAATCTGATTAGTTTAGTGAGGGTATATGTTTGTTCCTGTGTGGGCACTCTTTGGGGTGTTGGCCGTGATTGGACTGATGGTGATATTGGGTTTCATTCTTGAAGCAAGAGTGTACGAGGAAAGGGACAAATTCAATGATGCTTTACTTACCCGGTTAGACGCATTGAATGAGGATTTGAAGGAAGTTTTGAAAAGTAAGTAACCATTTTCTGATTTCATTAGAAGAGGGGGCTGAAAGCCTCCTGTTTTGTCTTATACCGAGGAGACTGGCCAAGTTAGCGCTTGTCATATTGGTATCTTTTTTGTACGTCTTTTTTAGGATAGACGTCATGGTGTGGGCACTGATGAGGCAAAGAAGAGGGGGGCTATTCTTGAGAACTGCAAGAGCGTACGGGCACAGAAGAGGATATAAAAAAGGGATTAACCATGCGGTTAATCCCTTAATTTATCTGGTAAAATTGGTCGGCACGAGAGGATTTGAACCTCCGACCCCTGACACCCCATGACAGTGCGCTACCAGGCTGCGCTACGTGCCGACACTTATGGCTGCTAATACTACTGCTTTCCACCACGAATGCAAGAGGATGGACTGCTAACTGATTTATAATTAATCAGTTAGCGATAAATCGTTTCTCATCCGTCAGCACTTGCAGCAGCAAACTCAGCTGCGGTTTCTGATCTTTAATTTTCTCGCCGCGTAAATTATAGGTCTGGTAATTACCGTTGTTATTAAGCACCAGCGTCATCTCTGGTGTGGTAATGGCCATTGTGCTGCTGTCAGCCGCCGTGACCCAGTAATGGCGGCGTGTTGCATTAAACAAATCCTGTCCCTGTGAGTACTCGCTTGCTGGGGTACTGACGTGGAGCAGGCGCTGCATCAGTGTTGTCATCAGGTCAGTATGATCGGTCAGGCTATTAATACGTTGCGCAGGTGTTCCCGGCCAGTGAATAACCAGAGGCACCTGTAGATGGCCACGCGACCAGGCGAAGTTATTCTCTTCCTGCGTCAGCGGCACGCCCCGGCCTGCGGTAATAATGACCACCGTATTGTTCAGTTTCCCGGAATCACGCAGTGCGCTGAGTATACGGTTGATGTTTGCATCCACATCTTGCGCCGCGCTGGCGTAACGTTTGGCAAAATTCTTCTGGTTGCTGTCATCAAGGTTCGTTCCGTTAAAGGAAACCCATGAGAACCAACGGTTATCATCTTGCGCATAGCGGCCCAGCCAGTTAATCCACTGGCTTGCAGTTTGTTGATCAGATTGCGTTTGCACGTTTGGCATCGAAAAGTCTGACAGCAATGCCTGGCGATACAGTGGGCTAGTGAAGCCATCAGAGGAGAACAATCCCAACTGATAACCTTGTTGATTCAGCGCAGAGATTAGCGCGGCAGGCGTTCGGGTCGATAAAATGCCGTCCATGTAGCTTGGCGAGACGCCATAAAACAGGCCAAAAATCCCGTTGTCTGCGGTATTTCCCGAACTCATGTGACGCGTAAAGGAGATATTCTGCCCGGCAAATTCTGCCAGAGCAGGCATCTGCTGTTCAAAGCGCGAGTAATTCAGACCGTCAACGGTGATCAGCAGGACATTCTGACCCGTTCCCATATCACGGTAACGCAGCTCACTGAGCGGATACTGGACGGAGACCGCTTCCGGATTACCCTGTTCAATCAGGCGGCGCTGATACTCTTGTGCATCCAATAGACCATGTTTTTCCAGAAACTTACGTGCGGTCATAGGATAGGAAAGTGGCAGGTTTGCACGTTGCATGGTAATCGGGCGATAGAAGTTGGCATCAGCCCAGATATACACCACATGTGAGGCGATAAATGAAACGAAAAAGAATGCTGCTAACGGTTTGGCAAAATGGCGGCGACGCGTCAGGCTGCGCAGTTTCTGCCAGCTCCAGGTTGCAAACAGCATTTCGATTAGCAGAATGATTGGCACGCTGATAAACATCAACTGCCAATCTCGGGCCGCTTCATTCTGGTCAGGGTTAATGACCAGCTCCCAAACTATGGGGTTGAGATGCAGGTGGAAGCGTGTGAACACTTCGCTGTCAATCAACAACAGCGTCATACCTGCTGTCGCCAGAATGGCTGATAAGAATCGCATCAGCCTCTGGGACATGACGATGAACGTCAGAGGAAACAGGATTAGCAGATAGGTGGCAAACACCAGGAAGCTAAAATGCCCGACAACGCTCAGGTAAGAATAAACACGTCCTGCAAGCGTTGTCGGCCAGTCGGCGACAAACAGGTAACGGCTACCGAGTACCATGGCCAACAACATGTTGAACAGGGCAAACCAGTGCCCCCAGCTAACCATCTGGGAGACTTTCTCACGGTAGCGCTGATGATGAGTTACCATAAACTGTTGTTCGTTTCCCCGGAGCAGGCTCTTAGTGCGCTTGGTCGTCGTTTACCGAAGACTGCAATGCGCGGGCAAAAGAGTTCGCAATCGCCTGGCGCTGGGCCGGTGCGATGCTTGTATTGATAAGGTTAGTCACCATATTTCCCAAAACCATCAGGGAAAGATCGGTTGGTGCCTTATGTTTTTCCAGTACGTTGAGCATCTCATTCAGTAATTGTTCAACGTGTTCGTCACTATAGCGGGAAATTTGTGGCATAAATCGAAATCAGTCTGTTCATGAAAGGGCAACATATTACCGTAGAGACAGTTTTTTTTCTGCTTTTTTATCTTCTATTGCGTCACTGCCCGGCAGGTGGTTGAATACCGCCCGGTCTAAAAGGAGAGTTTATCATGAGTCTGGATATCAACCAGATTGCCCTGCACCAGCTTATCAAACGTGACGAGCAGAATCTTGAGCTGGTCTTGCGCGATTCATTACTGGAACCGACAGCGACGGTTGTCGAGATGATGGCTGAGTTGCACCGGGTGTATAGCGCCAAGAATAAAGCCTATGGCCTCTTTAGCGAAGAGAGCGAGCTGGCGCAAACGCTGCGCTTACAGCGCCAGGGTGAAGAGGATTTTCTGGCTTTTAGTCGTGCTGCGACGGGACGTCTGCGCGACGAACTGGCGAAATATCCTTTTGCCGACGGTGGTGTCGTACTGTTCTGCCATTATCGCTATCTGGCGGTAGAGTATCTTCTGGTCGCGGTGCTGAATAATTTAAGCAGCATGCGCGTCAATGAAAATCTGGATATCAATCCGACACACTATCTGGATATCAATCATGCGGACATCGTCGCGCGTATTGATTTAACCGAGTGGGAAACCAACCCGGAGTCCACGCGCTACCTGACGTTCCTGAAAGGGCGGGTCGGGCGTAAAGTTGCCGATTTCTTTATGGATTTCCTCGGTGCCAGCGAAGGTCTGAATGCCAAAGCGCAAAACCGTGGCCTGCTGCAGGCCGTGGACGACTTTACCGCTGAGGCGCAGCTCGATAAGACTGAGCGTCAGAACGTGCGCCAGCAGGTCTACAGCTACTGTAACGAGCAGTTGCAGGCAGGTGAAGAGATCGAGCTGGAGTCGCTATCCAAAGAGCTTTCCGGCGTCAGTGAAGTCAGCTTTAGTGAATTTACCGCGGATAAAGGGTATGAGCTGGAAGAGAGCTTCCCGGCAGATCGCAGTACGCTGCGTCAGTTAACGAAATTTGCCGGAAGCGGCGGTGGATTGACGATTAACTTCGATGCCATGCTATTGGGCGAGCGTATTTTCTGGGACCCGGCGACAGACACGTTGACCATTAAAGGTACGCCGCCGAACCTGCGTGACCAACTGCAGCGTCGCACATCAGGCGGAAAGTAATCTCGTTGATGCCGGATGGCGGCTTAATCGCCTTATCCGGCCTTTGGTTTTGTCGCCATCGATAAACAACGCCCATAAAAAAACCCCGCCAGGGCGGGGTTTTTCTTCAACTTGTTGGCGATTACGCGCGAACGAAGTCGATGTGAGACAGCTTCGGCTTGAACGGGTGACGCTGTACAGCCTGAGCTTTAACTTTAACTTCTTTACCGTCAACAACGAGGGTCAGAACTTCGCTGTAAAATTCAGCTTTAGCTTGCATGTTCATAACTGCATCGTGATCCAGTTCGATAGCAACCGGGGCTTCTGCGCCACCGTAGATGATTGCCGGGAACTTGTTAGCGGCACGCAGGCGGCGGCTCGCACCCTTACCCTGCTCTTTACGTACTTCAGCGTTGATAGTAAACATTTAAATCTCTCTTTAATAATTCCTGCTACAGGCGACCCAGCAACAGGTAAGTGATCTGCTTTGCGTATGCAAAAGCGGGCGAGATTCTATACTCAAACGGCGGGTACATCAATCAAAAGTACGATTAACCGCGTAATTCATGTGCCCGCCGGAAACGACCTTCATAGTCGAAGACCTTTTCACGTACCTGCCAGTACTGGCCTTTCATGCGTGCCACCACAAAATCAGGATGTCGCAGCAGGGCCTGTTGGGCGAGGATATCGGCGGCGGTTATCCAGCGTAAGGGCACGCCGGGGGTACGGGTATGTGGGCGAATAAACAGCTGTTCAAAGGCCGTTCGCTGCGCGGGCGTGTGTAAGCGAAAACGCTCGCTGACGTTGGCACCATCTTCATCGTAATAGGTGATTTTCAGCCATTCACCTTTTTCATCCTGGCCGTTTTGTAACACCATGCCGCTACAGCGCAGAACCAGTGCATCTTTGAGTCTGAGCGCGGCTTTCAGCATATCATCCGGATCGACCAGTACCGTATCGCACTCGCGACAGCGGCGAGCGGCAATATCATTTTCCGCATTACACTGCGGACAGTTTTTAAAACGAAAGCGGAAATCGCACTGCTCGCGATGACCGTCATCATCTTCAAACCATCCCTGGCAGCGACGGCCAAAGTGTTCGATCAGTGTGCCATCAGCGGTTGTTTTCCCCCAGAACGTGTTAGCAAATCCGCAGGCAGGGCAGAATACCTGCACCGGAATGTTGTCACTTTTCCCTTTGGGCGCACCCACTTCCGGGGCGTACAGATCGTGCGGATTCCCGGCGTAATCAAGGATCAGACAGTCCGTTTTCCCCGGAGCCAGGCGCAACCCGCGTCCAACGATTTGTTGGTACAAGCTGACCGACTCGGTTGGGCGCAGGATGGCTATCAGATCAACATGTGGGGCGTCAAATCCGGTGGTTAAGACCGCAACGTTAACCAGATAGCGAAAGCGCTGTGATTTGAAGTCTTCGATTAATACATCACGTTCCGATCCCGGTGTCTCTCCGGTGATAAGCGCCGCATCATCAGCAGGGAGCAGGCCGACAATCTCTTTGGCGTGCTCAACGGTAGCGGCGAAAATCATTACCCCTTTGCGCGTCTGAGCAAACTCAATAATCTGACTGATGATATGCGGTGTTATTCGTTGTTGTTTTTTCAGCTCCCGATTAAGGTCTGCTTCACTGAACAGGCCATTACTCTGCGCCTGCAGGCGACTGAAATCATATTGTACGACCGGCATATCGAGGCGTTCCGGCGGCGTCAGATAACCGTGCTTTATCATGTAGCGCAGCGGCAATTCATAAATGCAGTCGCGAAATAACGCTTTTTCATCGCCGCGAACCATACCGTGATAATGGAAATGATAAATCCAGCCTTTGCCCAGGCGAAAAGGTGTGGCGGTGAGCCCGAGCAGGCGTAGATGAGGATTTACGTTTGTCAGGTGTGTCAGGATCTGTTGATACTGACTCTCTTCATCATCACCAATGCGATGGCATTCATCGACGATGAGCAGGGAAAATTCGCCCTGGAAGGCGTCCAGATTCCGTGCCACCGACTGAACGCTGCCAAAAACCACTTTCCCGTGGCTCTCTTTGCGCTTTAACCCGGCGGCAAAGATATCGGCTTCCAACCCCAGAGCGCAGTACTTGGCATGATTCTGCGCAACCAGCTCTTTGACATGTGCCAGCACCAATACGCGCCCACGTGCAACCCGCGCCAGTTCAGCAATCACCAGGCTTTTGCCTGCACCTGTGGGGAGGACGATAACTGCCGGCGTGCGGTGATGACGAAAATGGTTGAGCGTGGCATCCACGGCTTCTTTTTGGTAAGGACGAAGAGTAAAAATCATGGGCTCACAATATGTAACAGTCTCGCGTATAGTATGCCACGAATCTTTTTCCCTTGAGGGAAGTTGTTAGCTCGTTATACTGAGCGGAAAACGGCTCCACTTTTCGGGCATAACGCCCGATTTCCGTATTGTTACAGGCAAAATCACACTCATGCGACTTGATAAATTTATCGCTCAGCAACTCGGCGTCAGCCGCGCTATTGCCGGGCGTGAGATCCGTGGTAACCGTGTTACCGTCGACGGCGAAATCGTCAGAAATAGCGCCTTTAAGCTGCTGCCAGAACATGACGTTGAATATGACGGCAATTCTCTGGTTCAACAGACGGGTCCACGCTATTTTATGCTGAATAAGCCTCAGGGCTATGTTTGCTCCACGGATGATCCGGATCACCCGACAGTGCTCTATTTTCTCGATGAACCTGTCGCGCACAAACTGCATGCGGCAGGACGTCTGGATATCGACACCACCGGACTGGTGTTAATGACCGACGACGGTCAGTGGTCGCATCGCATTACCTCTCCGCGTCACCATTGTGAGAAGACTTATCGGGTGACGCTGGAATCACCGGTGGCAGACGATACCGCAGAGCAGTTTGCCCGTGGTGTGCAATTGCATAACGAGAAAGATCTGACGAAGCCGGCTGTGCTGGAAGTGATCACGCCGACTCAGGTACGTTTGACCATCAGTGAAGGGCGCTATCATCAGGTTAAACGCATGTTTGCCGCTGTCGGGAATCACGTTGTGGAACTGCATCGTGAACGCATCGGTGCCATCAAGCTTGATGAGGATCTGGAGCCCGGTGAATACCGTCCATTGACCGAAGAAGAAATCGCCAGCGTTAACTTAACCCCGCGTTAATATCAGGAGCTAAATGTGACCACCCGGCAGAACTCTTCAATTGCCATTGTTTTTATCCTTGGCTTGTTGGCCATGTTGATGCCGTTGTCGATCGATATGTATCTTCCGGCACTGCCGGTGATCTCTGCTCAATTTGGCGTGCCGGCAGGCAGCGCGCAAATGACCCTCAGTACCTATATTCTGGGGTTCGCGGTGGGGCAGTTGATCTATGGTCCGATGGCCGACAGCATCGGGCGTAAACCGGTGATACTGGGAGGGACCCTGGTGTTTGCGGCGGCAGCGGTCGCTTGTGCGCTGGCGCAAACTATCGATCAGCTGATCACTATGCGTTTCTTCCACGGTCTGGCGGCTGCGGCGGCAAGCGTGGTCATCAATGCCCTGATGCGCGACATCTATCCGAAGGAAGAATTCTCGCGCATGATGTCATTTGTCATGCTGGTGACGACGATTGCACCACTGATGGCACCTATTGTGGGTGGTTGGGTGCTGGTATGGCTGAGTTGGCACTATATCTTCTGGATCCTCGCTGTGGCGGCGATTCTGGCCTCGGTGATGATCTTTACGCTGATCAAAGAGACCTTGCCCGTTGAGCGCCGTCAGCCGTTTCGCTTGCGTACTACTCTGGGCAACTTTGCCTCGCTGTTTCGCCACAAGCGCGTCCTGAGTTACATGCTGGCCAGTGGGTTTAGCTTTGCAGGGATGTTTTCTTTCCTGAGTGCAGGCCCCTTTGTCTACATTGAAATCAACCATGTTTCACCACAGCACTTCGGTTATTACTTTGCACTGAACATCGTTTTCCTGTTTGTGATGACAATCATTAACAGTCGCTTTGTTCGTCGGGTTGGTGCACTAAATATGTTCCGTACCGGGCTGTGGATCCAGTTTGTGATGGCGGGCTGGATGGTATTCAGCGCACTGTTCGGCGTTGGATTCTGGGCTCTGGTTGTCGGTGTTGCGGCGTTTGTAGGTTGCGTGTCGATGGTGTCATCAAATGCGATGGCGGTCATTCTGGATGAGTTTCCGCACATGGCCGGGACAGCCTCATCGTTGGCGGGGACGTTTCGTTTTGGTATCGGCGCTGTTGTTGGCGCGCTCTTGTCACTGGCGACCTTTAACTCAGCCTGGCCAATGATTTGGTCGATTGCGTTTTGCGCCACCAGCTCAATTCTCTTCTATCTCTACGCCAGTCGCAGCAAAAAACGGTGATCTAATACACAACCTGGGGGCTATAACGCCTCCGGAGTTGATGCATATCAACCGCAAATCCATCATTCCCCCCAGTAATGTTTATTTTATGTAAAATCAATTTATGTAAAAAGTCACATCATTGTAGTTAAAAAGGTTGAGTTAGATCGCAGAAACGCGTACATATAGCGCGGAAACATGCCGTACCCATTGAATAAATTTAAATACGGGGTTCGGAAAGCGGCTTAAGGACAGGGTGTAAACGTTTACCAACTGTCTAAAGACGTATTGTCAATGATGTGTTAATATTGATGTAAAATAATTGTGAAGTGACTGTGCTTCCAGGGAAAGAAAGTGATGACATTACAACTCTCAATCGTTCATCGTCTGCCGCAGTGCTATCGTTGGTCGGTGGGTTTCGCAGGCTCAAAAGTTGAACCGATTCCGCAAAATGGCCAAAGTACGGAAAATAGTCTGGTAGCGTTAAAATTACTCAGTCCCGATGGTGACAGTGCGTGGTCAGTCATGCATAAACTCAGCCAGGCGCTTAGCGATATTGAAGTTCCTTGTTCCGTACTGGAATGTGAAGGGGAACCGTGTCTGTTTGTGAATCGCCAGGATGAGTTTGCCGCGACCTGCAGGCTGAAAAATTTCGGCGTGGCCATCGCAGAACCTTTTTCAAACAACAATCCGTTTTGAGCGTCAGCTTAGCGCGAGCAGCTGACGCGTATAGGCCTGTTGTGGCGCGTTAAATACGTGCTCGCATTGCCCCTGTTCCACGACTTCTCCCTGCCGCAACACAATAACCTGATGGCATAACGCACGTACGACATGCAAATCATGGCTGATAAAGATATAGGCCAGACGATGCTTTTCCTGTAAGGACTTTAACAGCGTGAGGATTTGCGCCTGCACGGTTCTGTCGAGCGAGGATGTCGGCTCATCCAGAATGATCAGCGAGGGTTTGAGAATCAATGCCCTGGCAATGGCTATGCGTTGGCGTTGACCACCGGAAAACTCTGCAGGATAACGATGGCGCGTTTCGCTATCGAGTCCGACTTCAGCCATCACGGCTTTTACCTGCGCTTCACGCTGTTCAGCGGAAAGCGTTGGCTGGTGAACGCGCAATCCCTCTTCAATAATTTGTAATACGCTCAAACGCGGATTCAGTGACGAGTTGGGGTCCTGAAAGACAACCTGAATGCGGTGGCGTACTGGCAACAGTTGGCGACGATTTAAGGTATGCAGCGCCAGACCATCGAACACAATACTGCCTTGTGATGTGATTAATCGCAGCAGCGCCAGACCGGTGGTACTTTTCCCGGATCCTGATTCGCCCACCAGCCCCAGTGTTTCACCGGGCCTGAGGGTAAAACTGACGTTGTTAACCACCACGTTATGATCCACCACGCGCTTGAGGATACCCTTGCGTACAGGGAAGGCGACGCTGAGCCCATTCACTTCCAGTAATGGCGGTTGTCCGGCGGGTAAAGGGACTGGATCGCCAGAGGGTTCACTATTTAACAGTTTCTGCGTGTAGGTATGGGTTGGTGCAGCAAGCAATGGCTCGGCACGGTTTTGTTCAACGCATTGACCGTTCTGCATGACGGCAATGGAATCGGCCAGCTTTCTTACGATGCTGAGATTATGAGTGATGAACAGCAATCCCATGTTCAGCTCACGCTGCAATTCTCGCAGTAGTTGCAGAATTTGCGCCTGCACAGAGACATCCAGCGCGGTTGTGGGTTCGTCGGCAATCAACAGCTCCGGGCGGGTTAACAACGCCATAGCAATCATTACGCGCTGGCGCTCGCCGCCGGAAAGCTGGTGCGGATAATCTGTAAGGCGTTTTGCTGCATGGCGAATGCCTACACGATCCAGACAGGTCAGAATTTCTGCCCGTGCGGCTTCCCGACGCATTCCCCTATGCAACGACAGGACTTCATAGAGCTGTTTTTCAAGGTTATGCAATGGATTTAACGATACCATTGGCTCCTGGAAAATCATGGCGATTTTATTTCCCCGTACACCGCGAAGCGTCTGCTCGTTAGCGTGAAGTAATGATTCACCGTGAAAGCGGATATCACCGGAGAGGTACACCGCAGGCGGCGTGGGCAACAGACGCAACACCGAAAGCGCGGTGACGCTTTTACCTGAACCAGATTCACCCACCAGCGCCAGTGTTTGCCCGGCATCAAGGCGCAAAGAGAGTGTGTTGACTACAGTGCGTACGGTATCTTGTTGACGAAAACCGACGGATAAATTCTCAATGGCTAACAGAGGTTGTGTCATCTTAAATCGCCTTATTGGGATCAAATGCGTCGCGTACCGCTTCACCAATAAAAATCAGTAGCGATAATAAGAGGGCAACGGAGACAAACGCGGTGATCCCAAGCCACGGGGCCTGAAGGTTATTTTTACCCTGCAACAGCAATTCTCCCAGTGATGGTGAGCCGAGCGGTAATCCGAACCCGAGAAAATCCAGCGAGGTGAGCGTGGTGATTGAGGCGCATAAAATAAACGGTAAAAAGGTCAGGGCGGCAACCATCGCATTCGGCAACATATGACGCAAAATAATACTGCGATCGCTAACCCCGAGCGCTTGCGCTGCGCGAATGTAATCAAAGTTTCGGGTGCGCAGAAATTCCGCACGTACCACGCCAACCAGGCTCATCCAGCCAAACAGCACGGTGATCGCTAATAGCCACCAGAAGTTAGGCTGAACGACGCTGGAGAGCAAAATAATCAGAAACAGCGTTGGCATACCGGACCACACTTCGATGAACCGTTGTCCCCACAGGTCTACCTTACCGCCGTAATATCCCTGTAGTGCGCCGGCCATCACCCCCATGACGCTGGAACACAGGGTCAGCATCAAGCCAAACAGAATTGAGATGCGGGTGCCGTAAAGGATACGCGCCAACACGTCACCACCATTTGCGTCAGTACCCAGCCAGTTTTGCGCCGAGGGCGGAGAGGGGAAGGGCTTATCGGTGGCAAAGTTGATGCTGGTAGCGCCGAACCGGATGGGGGCCCATAGTATCCAACCCTGGCTCTCCAGACGGTGTTGTAGCCACGGATCCTGGTAATCAGCCTTTGTTGCTAATGGGCCGCCGAAATCGCTCTCACTGTAGTTTTTAACCAGAGGGACATACCAGCTGCCGTCATAGCGAACCAATAGCGGCTTATCATTCGCGATCAGCTCGGAACATATGCTCAGGCCAAACAACACCAAAAAAATCCATAATGACCAGTAGCCGCGGCGGTTATGACGAAAACGCGCCCAGCGGGCCTGATTGACGGGGCTTAATCGCGACATTAGCGTCCCTCGAAATCAATACGAGGATCGACCAACGTATAGCTGATATCACTGAGGATATTGAGCAACAGGCCGATCAGGGTGAAGATGTAGAGTGTGCCGAACATCACCGGGTAGTCGCGCGATACGGTAGATTCATATCCCAGTAATCCCAGACCATTAAGTGAAAACATCACTTCAATCAGCAGTGAGCCGGTGAAAAACATGCTGATAAATGTGGCGGGAAACCCTGCGATTACCAACAACATGGCATTGCGGAACACATGCTTCCATAGAATATTTTTCTCACTAACGCCTTTGGCACGCGCAGTAACGACATACTGCTTACGTACCTCATCCAGAAATGAGTTTTTAGTCAGCATGGTTAGCGCGGCGAACCCACCCACCACGGTTGCCAGCACCGGCAGGGTAATGTGCCACAGATAATCGGTAATTTTTTGATACCAGGGCAGGGCGTCAAAATTAGCGGACACTAGCCCACGTAGCGGGAACAGGTCGTAATAACTGCCCCCGGCAAAAAAGACGATCAGCAAAATCGCGAACAGGAATGCGGGGATGGCGTAGCCGATAATAATGAAAGCACTGCTCCAGACGTCAAAACGACTACCGTTGTGAACCGCTTTGCGGATACCAAGTGGAATCGACACCAGATAGATGATGAGTGTACTCCAGAGCCCCAAAGTCACGGACACCGGCAGGCTGTCTTTGATTAGCGTAAGAACAGAGGCGCTGCGAAACAGACTGTCGCCAAAATCAAAACGGATATAGTCCCAGAGCATCTTGAAATAGCGTTCATGGATGGGTTTATCGAATCCGTAGCGACGGGTTATTTCCGCAATCACTTCCGGGTCAAGGCCCCGGCCGCCACGGTAGTTACTGTCGCTGATATTCCCAACGCCGGTTTGCGCGTGGCTGGCACGCACACCTTCACTGCCCGCACCGGGCAACGCACCGCTTTGTCCGAACTCAATGGCGGCGACAGCCTGCTCAACAGGACCGCCAGGTGCAATCTGTACGATAAAAAAGTTGATAGTAATGATGGCCCAGAGCGTGGGGATCACCAGCAGCAGACGTCGAATCAGATAAGCGCCCATTTACTCTCCCTGTCTTCTGGCTGCGGGAAGTTTCGCCGCTTTGTTGACGTCATACCACCAGTTGTCGATGCCAATGGTATAAATCGGGCGGATAGCCGGATGCGAAAACTTATCCCACCAGGCTATACGATCCTCTGCCATGTACCACATCGGCAACATGTAGTAGTTCCAGGTTAATACCCGGTCCAGTGCCCGCCCCAACGGGATCAGTTTGGCTTTATTCCCTTGTGCGGCAATGATCTGGCTAATCAGTTTATCAATGACCGGGCTTTGCACACCGGGCGCGTTATAGCTGGAATCTATATATTCAGAGGCCCAGAGAATTTGCAGGTCTGAGCTTGGCCACGGCATTGCGCGATAGAGCCTGGGCATCATGTCATAGTCACGGCTGCGCAAACGGTTAGTGATTTGCGAGTTATCGACCTGGCGGATATTCATCGTAATACCTAACCGCTGTAGGTTATGCTGGAATGGCAATACCCACTGGCTGTTGCTGCCTGCCGGGAGTAATAACTCGAAGGTCAGCGGTTTACCGCTGGTGCTATTTATCCGTTGTTGCCCTTTCAGTATCCATCCCGCCTGTTGGAGTAACGTATCGGCTTTCAACAGGTTTTCACGATCGTAGCCATCGCCTTTCGACATCGGCGGTTGATAGATTTGACTGAAAACTTCCGGTGGCAGATCTTTTTTCATTGGCGCAAGGATCACCAGTTCATCCGCATCGGGATAACTTCTGGCTGCATACTCGGTGTTCTGGAAATAACTGTTTGTCCGACTCCAGGCATTATAAAACAGGGCCTTATTCATCCATTCAAAATCGAAGGCCAGCGTAATCGCTTCCCGTACTCGTCGGTCACTAAACATTGGACGTTGAATGTTAAAGGCTAACCATCGTGTGTCCTGTGCGGACTCATTCTTTTGTTCGTCTTTGACAATGTAATGATTCGCGAAATTCTTACCGGTATAACGGGTTGCCCAATTTTTTGCATCGTTTTCAAGTCGCAGGTCGAATGCTCCAGCCTTAAACGCTTCAAAAGCGACGTTATCATCTAAATAGTAATCGTAGCGGATGGTATCAAAGTTCCAGCGCCCGCGATTGACGGGCAGGTTTGCCGCCCAATAATCTTTAACGCGCGAATAAACAATGTACTGTCCCATTTTCCATTGACTGATGCGATAAGGGCCGCTGGCAAGGGGTGGAGATGACAAGGGGTCGCTGAGCTTGTGATCTTTCCAGTACTTTTCGGGCATAACGGGTAAGGAAAACAGGCTGAGCATATCCTCTTTGCCCGGTTTGGCGAGTTCAATTCGCACTGTTAACGGGGCAATTGCCTTTACCGTTGTTCCTTTGTAGACCAAACGAAACTGCGGTACGCCTTCGGTCATAAATTTATGGAAGGTGAATTCGACATCGCGTGCGGTAATGGGGGAACCATCGTGGAAACGGGCCCGCGGATTAATCGCGATTTCTACCCATGAGTAATCATCGGCGTAACGCGCTCTGTCAGCGATGAGCGGGTAGTAGCTGCCGGGTTCATCATCCGAGGTGGTAAACAGTGTATCGTAGAGAGTTTCGGTGCGTGCGCCAGGGTTGCCGCGCATCGAGTAGCGGTTGAAGTTGTCAAAGGTACCAATGGAGGAGAGGGTGAGCTGCCCGCCTTTGGGGGCCGCAGGGTTAACATAATCAAAGTGATTAAAATTAAATGCGTACTTGGGTTCGCCCAACACGGCAAAGGCGTAGCTTTCTTTGATGGATTGGGCATGAACGCTAAACCCGATAAGGGCGATAAACAGAAGCAGTACGCGAGGAATCATATCACAGAGGTTTCCTTGTCCTGCCACAACCCGACAGGCCTCTTGCCTGAGAAATAGCGGTTGGGGTGGCGGGTGAAAATATATAAATCGCCTGGTGCGATCACCACGTTGGCTTATCGGGTTGCGCCATCCAACGCACAAAATCATCAAGCATTAATGGGCGGCTGATCCAGTATCCCTGGAAGAAATGAACCCCGCGATCGCGTAGCCATCGGGCTTGCTCTGGCGTTTCTACCCCTTCAGCAACCGTCAGCATATTAAGACGCTTAGACAGTGTCAACACCGCATCCAGTACCGGAGACGTTAGCGTTTCTGTCCCAATGGCGTTGATAAATCCTCGGTCGATTTTCAGATAGTCAACGGTGAAGCGTTCCAGATAAATGAGTGCGCTGTGGCCAGTGCCGAAATCATCAATGGCAATTTCGAATCCGGCAGAGTGTAGCCATTCAAAAAGCTTTGATGCCTCGTGCTGATTGAGCATATCGCGTTCGGTGATTTCCAGTACAACCTGAAAATGGTGTGGCGGCAGGGAGGCATTCAGGTGCTGGATATCGTCTTTAAAGCTCTCACCATGCAGGTGCGTTGGCGCGATGTTGAGCCCGAGTTTTGCACCTTGCGGTAACACTTTTTTTAATGCAGGGGCATCACGGGCCACCAGTTTGAACAGATGCTGCGTCAGCGGCACAATCATTTGTTGTGATTCAGCGTAGTGAATAAAAGCATCTGGCGGGATCTCACCTGTTGTCGGGTGGCGCCAGCGTAACAATACTTCTACGCCTTTTACTTCCAGCGTCGCCATTTCAACGACCGGTTGGTAGACCACATAAAACTGATCGTGTTTGATGGCGTTGAGAATATCTTTTCCCGGGCGTAAACGAATGGCGTAGATGTAGTACCACAAAAGCAACCCAGTCATGATCCCGGCCATACATCCCAACATGACGGCATACCAGACGTCAGTGTACGTCCACTCTTGTGCGTATAGCCGAATCTTCATGGGGATCCCTTTCAGCGTCGTCTGACGCCAGGTGGTATCCGGAAGTGCGGAGACGTCTATCAGTTGGGATGAAAATGTCGTGATAGCGGTATCACCGACAATAATCGCAATACCGTCAAAATCATCTTCTCGGGCGGTATAGAGCAGGTAAGGTGCCAGATTGATATTCAGTGAGGAAAACACGCCACTATTATTAAATGAAGGATTCCGGTGCCAAATCATGATCGCCGGTTTGTCAGGCATCATCGGGGTACCGGACAGCAATTCCACATCGACATCTTTGTGGATATCCAGCTTCGGAATCAGCGACAGAATAGGCGAATCCATCGCGCCAGTTGCGGAGGAGCAGAAAGCAATACCCTCTTTTACCAACAAAAAAGCGCGTACATTGAGGTTAAACGCTGCGCTGGCGGTCAGCTTGGCGGCAACTTGTTGGCAATTGTATGAGACCAGCGGTTGCAGGGCATCTGTTGTGCTTTTGAGGTCTGAGAGGTAACTGCTGATGTAATATTCGATATCGGAAAGAAGCGTTTCGTACTTAACATCTCGTTTGTGCCAGGTGGCAAAAAACTGCAGGGTGCTGACAAGTACCGCGACGGCTACCCCCGTAAAAATACAGGTAAAAAGGACATTTCGACTGGAAGATGAAGGACGTCTGAACATAGTTCCTTATGTTTACCTGGGGTATCTGCTTATTATTAAACGGCTTGATCTGTAAAACTATAACCTGGATTGATTCGTATAGTGAGATTTTTCTTAAACATAGCGCAACGCAAAAAGCACTGCCGAAGCAGTGCTTTTGATAAGTCTCATCAGGATAGCCAAGGGATAGCTGCCAAACGAAATTAACTGCGGCTCAGGACCCGGCGAGCTTCGTTGTAACGTTTTTTCCAGTAAGGCTCGTTCATGCTGGAAATGATAACGCCACTGCTGGTCGAGGCATGTACAAACTGGTTATTGCCGATATAGATACCGACGTGACGGCCGGTGGAACCCGCACGGAACAGAACCAGATCGCCTGTGCGCAGATTAGTGCGCGAAACGGATTTGCCCGTTTCCTGTTGCTCGTAGGTTGAGCGCGGAAGCTCTAAACCAAATTGCTCGCGGAACGTACGCTGTACGAAGCTTGAACAATCAATACCTTTTTTAGTGCTGCCGCCAAGGCGGTAACGCACGCCTTTCCAGTCAGCGTATTGATCCATAATACGTGATTTAACATCGATATTACGTACCATACTTTCAAATTCATCCTGAGAGGCTTGCAGTGAAGAGTTATCTCCATTACCCACAGCATGCGTCTCAGAATGCATATTCTTCGCGGTGTTCGTTGTGCTACATGCAGAAAGCAGAACCGCAACTGCTATCGCGGGAATCCCCCGCAAGATATATCTCAAAATCGGTTGAGATTTGACCATTTTGTTTGTTTTCCCTTGAAGTCCTTAACGATAAATATCGTTATAAAAAATGCCAAACGTGACGAGACTAATTACCAACGCATGATGAGACAATTCTTTAAGGTCAAATCTGTGGCAGAACGCACAAATTTATTCTTATAGTGAATAATTATCCCGCGAGGCAAAACGAGTCTGAGGTTACCCGATCGCTCCGGTCATTGCGAGTGATTTTATGTGATTTCTTATAAGAAAAAGTGATACAGAAAGTGAATAAACTGCATTGGCTAAATTAAGAACAGATAGAGTAAAAAACACGCAATTCATTCATTTTAAACAGGAATAATATGACAGGAGAATGACAGTCAGAATGATAAATTCCCGGCAGATATCATCAGGAAATCAGAAGTATCCCTGATGATGTTAATTACTCTGCGTTATTTGTTTAAAAATTGTTTGTTTTTACCGGGAAGATAATGGGCAAACAGCATAACCAGGCGATCGCTTAATGGCGTCATTAACCACCAGGGCAAGCCAATCAATACGACGGTCATTGAACCTACCACGATATCTGTGAGCCAATGTGCGCCGATCATTACGCGTGGAAAGGCAAAAACCACAGTGATAATAAGGCCGATGATTCCTGCGACTTTTCCGAAATAACGCAGCATAAATGCGGAAAAAATAAGCAGCATCATACCGTGATCGCCAGGAAAACTGTCTCTGGACGCATCTTTTGTTGAAATATGCAGCAGCTCGCTGACGCGATTAATATTATCGAATGTGAGAGTGGGGCTGGCGCGCTTAACCGGAATAAGCGCCTGGCCCAACTGGTTTAATATCACCGCAGTTAGCAGCATCACCAGCCCAATTGCCACAATACGGCGACGACCTTCCTGCGTTTCTTTTAGCCAAAAACTCAGCATTAATGTACCCATCGCCAATAATGAACAGCCGTCAAATGCCCGGTTATTGGTGACAGCGACAATCCACAGAAAGAGCGGGCTCTCAACCAGCTTATGATTGAAGAAGTGGAAGATGCCCGAATCAAGAGAAAACCAGAACCCATGCCCGTGTGGAAGGTACCAGGACAGAAATAGCGCCAGACCAGCAATATTAAGCAGGAGTATTTGTGGGTATCGGGTTTTCATCGTCGTTTACCATTGCCATAAAACGGAGGCAACCTTACGCGCCAACGTCTAAACGAAGCCTCAACAATGCACTCTGTAATGCATTCCAGTCGGTCTCGGTATCGGAGATGAGTTCAATACGGCTATCAGGAGGAGCGACGTTTTGCGTCTCAATATGCCAGTCCTCACCCTGACGATTGATACGCACCAGCCCCTCTTTAATACGCATCACTCCCTTCACACGCCCAACAGGGGCGAGACGTGACCATTCCAACAGGCCGATGGTATCGAACACCGTGTCAGCGTCAAAAATCCAGCCGCAGGCCTGATGTCCCTGACCGCTGTTCAGACTGCGACGCCAGCGTTGCTGCGCAGGCAGGCTTAGGGCTGCCAGCCCTTTTTTATCAGCATGCTGGTGAGTATGTGCCGCGCTGGAAGGAAGCTCCGTCAGATTCAGCCGGGGCAAATCCAGTAATTGTCCGTCGATTTGCCCATGATCGGCGTGAACTAACTGGCGGTTGCCGCCGTAGTGTTGCCACCAGGTTTGCAGCGCAATTTCGCTTTCTGTCGTGGCACGATCGGATTTATTGGCAACGATGATATCGGCAGATGCCAACTGATCGCGGAAATTCTCATTCGCTACGCTTTTTTCATCCAGCAACAGGCGCGGATCAAGGATACAAATCGTTGCGCGCAAGTCGATCCACGGTTCGTAAACCGGCGCGGTCAGTAAATCCAGAATCTGTTTGGGATGTCCGAGACCGGTGGGCTCAATCAGCAGCCGATCCGGTTTTCCCTGACGTAACAGCGTATTGAGGCCAACCTGCATGGGCAAACCATTAACGCAGCACATACAGCCACCGGGGATCTCTTTGAGCAATGCGCCGCTATCAGCGAGCAGTGCGCCGTCGATACCCACTTCGCCAAACTCATTGACCAGAACGGCCCACTTCTCTGCGGGGTCTTTGTTGGCCAATAGATGAAGAATAGATGTGGTTTTGCCACTGCCGAGAAAACCCGTGATGAGATTGGTTTTAGTCACGTTTACTCCAGAATCATAAATTACCGTAATGGCTTTTAACAATCCTGGCGAAAAACGGGGGAAAAGAGAAGGGCAGAGAGGACGAAGACGAACTTCGTCCTGTTTAATGGCAGAAATCGTTAACTTTTTAACGTCTCGATGACAGCCTGATGTGCACCGTACTGGGCGATACGTTGCCAGGCTCGTTCCACGGTATCGACGAATTGTGGGTTCTGTGCGAGGTCTGTGTCGAAGATTTCATGCAGTGAAAGCAGCGCGCTGACGCGTTCTGATTCCGTACTCTGTTCGACGATAGTGCGGATTTTGTCACTCATCGGGTCACGAATATCAATAATTGCACCTGAATCATCAATTCCGCTTACGTAGCGCATCCAGCCCGCAATGCCGAGTGCCAGCAGCGGCCACTCGCTTTGACGTGCTAAATGAACGCGAATCCCGTCCAGCATTCGTTGGGGTAATTTTTGGCTGCCATCCATCGCGATTTGCCAGGTTTTATGTTTTAGCGCCGGATTGGCAAAGCGTTCCAGCAGGCTGTCGGCATACTGGTCTAAATCAACATTGGTGATGCGCAGCGTCGGGGCTTGTTCGCTGAGCATCAGGCGGTGAGCCGCTTCGCGAAATGTGGGGTCCTGCATACAGTCGCTGATATGCTGGAATCCCGCCAGATAACCGAGGTAAGCGAGAAACGAATGGCTGCCGTTCAGCATCCGTAGTTTCATTTGCTCCCACGGCAAAACATCATCAACCATCTGTACACCGGCAGTTTCCCATTGCGGACGGCCGCTGACAAAATGGTCCTCAATGACCCACTGAATAAACGGCTCGCAACTGATTGCGCAAGGGTCTGCCACGCCTAATTCGCGGGCAATTTCATCCAGTGATTCTTCAGTCGCTGCCGGGACAATCCGGTCTACCATGGTTCCCGGGAAACTGACGTGCTCCTGTATCCAGTTAGCCAACTCAGGCGAGCGTTTCTCCGCCATTCCCAGTACGGCGTTTTTTACCACATGACCATTGTCCGGGATGTTATCACAGGAGAGGACAGTAAACGGTTGCAGCCCACGTTGACGTCGGCGGTGCAGTGCCTCAACAATAATACCCGGTGCAGAGTGGGGTTCATCCGGTACTTGCAGATCGTGAATAATACGCGGGTTAGTGATATCGAGTGACCCGGTGGCAGGATCGATACAGTAGCCTTTTTCCGTAATGGTTAACGAGACAATCGCGACCTGAGGCTCGCAAAATTTTTCAATAATAGCAGCCAGCGAATCCAGTTTTGCATTCAGGCACTCGTTGACGGCCCCGACGATAATTGGCTGGTTACCGGCCGCACCTTTTTCCAGCACGGTAAATAAATGATCCTGCTCGCGTAGCTGACTCATCAGTTGGTCGCCGCTGAACAGGCTGATCTCACAAATCCCCCAGTCTCCGCCCTGCGAATTTAGCACCCGGTCGGTCAATAACGCCTGATGGGCACGATGAAATGCACCGAAACCAAAATGTACGATCCGCGTTTTTAGCTGTTGGCGATCGTACTGAGGCATCACGACATTTTCCGCAAGAGACGCTGAGGCAATAGTCTTCATTAAATACACCTGATTAACCATTAATTAACAATGGCAGTATAAAGTTATATGACAACAAATTGAATTGGTGTGCCTCATTTATCCGGGTAATGTGAGCTGGATCAATCAATGATGGGCGATGTGTTGATCATGTACCGGATGCCTGTATGGTAGTCGTCATAAAAGTCGTTTAATTTGGTATAACAACTTGTGAGGTGAAGCAATGGAACAAACCTGGCGTTGGTACGGACCAAACGATCCAGTATCGCTTGATGATGTGCGTCAGGCTGGCGCAACGGGTGTTGTGACCGCCTTGCACCACAT
Organism: Citrobacter sp. Igbk 14; assembly: GCF_028069825.1. NCBI lineage: Bacteria > Pseudomonadati > Pseudomonadota > Gammaproteobacteria > Enterobacterales > Enterobacteriaceae > Citrobacter > Citrobacter sp. Igbk 14. The sequence continues at coordinate 65,626 of NZ_JANEWM010000001.1, read as the reverse complement.
TCCAAACGGTGAAGTGTGGCCCGTAGAAGAAATTCAAAAGCGCCAGGCGATTCTGGCCGAAAAAGGGCTGACCTGGTCGGTGGTGGAAAGTATCCCTGTCCACGAAGACATCAAAACACAGTCCGGCCAATATCAGACGTGGATTGCAAACTACCAGCAAAGTATTCGTAACCTGGCGACCTGCGGCATTGATACCGTGTGCTACAACTTCATGCCGATCCTGGACTGGACGCGTACCGACCTTGAATATCAGCTACCGGATGGGTCCAAAGCGCTGCGTTTCGACCAGATTGCGTTTGCGGCTTTTGAATTGCACATTCTGCAACGTCCGGGGGCCGAAGCCGATTACACCGCTGAAGAGCAGCGTCAGGCGCTGGATTATTTCAATGCAATGACCGCTGCCGACATTGAAAAGCTGACCCGCAACATTATTGCTGGTCTGCCGGGTGCCGAAGAAGGTTATACGCTGGATCAATTCCGCGCGCGCCTGGCGGAATATGATGGGATCAGCAAAGACGATCTGCGCAATAACATGGCTGTATTCCTGCGGGCGATTGTGCCTGTTGCTGAGGAAGTTGGCGTACGTCTGGCAGTGCATCCTGATGATCCGCCACGGCCAATCCTCGGTCTGCCACGTATCGTGTCGACCATTGAAGATATGCAATGGCTGAAAGAAACGGTAGATAGCATCAATAATGGTTTCACCATGTGTACCGGCTCGTACGGCGTGCGCGCCGATAACGATCTGGTAAAAATGATTGAGACCTTTGGCGATCGTATTCACTTCACACACTTGCGTTCAACCTGCCGTGAAGAAAACCCGAAAACCTTCCACGAAGGCGCACACTTGCAGGGTGACGTGGATATGGTATCGGTGGTGGCAGCAATTTTGAGCGAAGAACAACGCCGTAAGAAAGCGGGTGATTTGCGTCCGATCCCAATGCGCCCGGATCATGGACATCAGATGCTTGACGATCTGCACAAGAAAACGAATCCGGGCTACTCCGCGATTGGTCGCCTGAAAGGGCTGGCAGAAGTTCGCGGCGTGGAGCTGGCGCTGAAAAAAACGCAGTTTCGCGATCTGCTGTAATTCGTTCAACACGAGACCATAAATTGCCGGATGGCGCTTGTACCGCCCCCCGGCAATACTCAGGTGCGTTGTTATTGCTGTAATAACGCACACATCTCCTGCTCCAGTACATTTAATACCTTTCTGAGGTGCGGCACCTGCAACCCGCCAAAACCAAAGAACATCACCGCATCGGAATTTTTTTGCCTCCAGGCTGTTTCTGAACCGTTTTCAATTTCCTGTAATGTATCAAAGCGTACCCCTGCCTGCAGGCAGCGTTGGCGTAGTTTTGCGATGACGTCAGGCGACCAGTTAATGCGTAATGAGAGATGTAACCCTGCCGAGGCACCATCGATCTTTCCTTCAGGGAACAGGGCTGATAAGCCATCACGCAGTAATGCGAGGCGTGCTGCGTAGTTGCTGGCTAGCTTGCCGAGATGAGTATAAAACACCTGGTTTTGCATTAACTCGGCTAAAAACTGCTGCAATAACCACTGGCTACCATTGTTGTTCAGCGCTTTCATATTTTGAACGGCGGGCAGCAGTTCATCAGGGCAAACGAGGTAACCGAGACGTGCCCCCGGTCCCAGCGTTTTTGAGAAGGTCCCCATGTAGATAACCCGGTTGTGGTAATCCATGGCTTTCAGTGCCGGAAGGGGATTCTCACCATACGTAAATACGGCGTCGTAATCGTCTTCAATAATCCAGGCGCCCACTCGCTGTGCCCACGTGAGTAATGACTTACGTCGTTCAAGTGACAGAACACTGCCCATTGGATACTGATGAGCGGGTGTCACATAACAAAGCTGGGTTTCAACCTCGGGTAAATTATCGGTGCACAGCCCGTGATTATCCACGGCAATAGACGTAATATCGGCACCATAATAATTAAACAGATGCCATGCGCCAGAATAACAAGGTGATTCGGCGACCACGTGACATTTTTTATTCTGGCTTAGTGTATGATGAATAATAAATATTTGACTGAGCAGTGATAACCCTTCCTGAATTCCATCAGTAATGATGATGTTTTGTGCACTGGTATTAATGCCGCGGGATAAATTAAGGTATCTGACAATTTGCTCACGTAATGAAAATAATCCGTTTGGTGAATGATATCGGGTCAGTAGCTGCTCTTTAAGTACGCTGGGGGCATTATTCCATTTACGCCAGCTTGACCAGGGAAACGCATTGGGGTCAGGGACACCCATCCGGCAATAGCACTCACGCCCCATTTCAGCGTAAACATCGGTAGAAACACCGGCAGGCTTCGGCTTTATCGGCGGTGAGCCTTCCGCAGATGGCACGTGTACCGGGGGACTACGCATAGGTGCCGTAAATGTGACTTCATAGCCGATACCCTGCCTGCTCTTAATAAAACCGGCCGCCATCAGTTTTTCATACGCCATCACCACCGTGATTTTGGCCACGTTTAGCGTCTGCGCCTGCTCGCGGATAGAGGGCAGTTTATCCCCGCAAAGCAAATCGCCTTGCTGAATTGCCTGAAAGTAAAATTGAAAGATCTGCAATTGTAGCGGGGTGCGACTTTCCCTATTGAGAGACAGTGTCAGCATGAGGAAATTCCTTGTTTAAACAATAACGCCATATTACACGTTTCAGCATATTGCTATTTTGACACGCCTCATAGAGTTAAGGCTGTTCCTATAATCTGAAATCGCTGTCTCTATTTTTGCTTTTTAATATCCCTTAGCGTGATGCTATTAAAAAAATGGAGGCAGGTATGTCGTGGATAAAAAAGAACGCGCTTTGGTGTGCGTTAGGTGGCGCAGTCGTAATGGCCATTGTAATTTGGGGAACATGGCAAGGAGTCCATTACACCAGCACTACGGAGTTTTGTTTATCGTGCCACTCGATGCGCACATCAGGAGAGGAGTATAAAACCAGTGTGCATTTTCGTAATGCCTCTGGTGTGCGAGCGGAATGTAAGGATTGCCACATTCCCCCGGGAGTGGTCCCGACGCTTGTGCGTAAAACCGAAGCCTTAAACGATCTCTACCACACCTTTATCTCACCTTCGATTGATACCCCGGAAAAGTTCAATGCCAAACGGGCTGAGCTCGCCCAGCGAGAGTGGGCGCGGATGAGCGCCAACAATTCGGCAGCCTGTAAATCGTGTCACAGCTATGAAGCGATGGATCATGGAAAACAATCCGCCAATGCCGCGGCGCAGATGACGGCGGCAGCGGCGAAGGACAGCAACTGCATTGACTGCCACAAAGGGATCGCGCACCACAAACCGGACATGAGCAGTGGCTTTCGCGATCGCTACAAGCAGCTACAACAGCAGGGAGAAAAACTATCAACTGCGACGACGCTGTTTTCGTTAAGCGAAAAAACACTAACAGCTACGGCGGGGGCACCAGCAGGGAAAGCGCTGTTATTTCCGGCAACCCAGGTCAAGGTGCTGCAAAAAGAGGGGAACAACGTCCAGTTGGAAGTGACGGGCTGGCGTGAAAGCAAGGGGCGTGGGCGGGTGATCACCCAGTATATGGGCAAACGCGTATTCTCCGCAGTCCTTGATGCTTCACTGATGGAAAACGTGAAAGTCCTGCAAACCCAGACTGACCCTGGTTCGCATCAGGAATGGCAGCAGGTGAGTGTGACCGCATGGACCTCCGCGCAGGGACTCATCGATAGCATTACTCCGGTGTGGGAGTACTCGGATCAGATGCTGCAATCGACGTGTAGCGCCTGTCACAGCACGCCGCCAGCTACCCGATACACCGCCAATGGCTGGATTGCCGGACTGAAAGCGATGTCGACGTATTATCGACTCAATCCGGTGGAAGAACGTACGTTGTTGAAATACCTCCAGACCCACGCCAGTGATGTGTCTGAACCCAACAAATAATAAGGATAAGATATGGATATTCATGACTTTAATCCGTCACGCCGTCGTTTTCTGACCGGAATGCTGGCGGTTGGCGCAGCCAGTGCGCTGGCGCCTAATCCGCTGATATCAAAAGTATGGGCGGCGGGGGAAAACCCCGAACAATGGATCCAATCCGGCTCACATTATGGTGCTTTTGAAGCCAAAGTGGTTAACGGCGAGTGGACGGAAACGCGACCGTTCAAACATGACAAACACCCGTGCGATATGCTCAATGCGGTCCGTGAAATCGTCTACAATCCTTCACGGGTTCGCTATCCGATGGTTCGACTGGACTGGTTACGCAAGCGTGAGAAGTCGGATCGTAGCCAGCGGGGAGATAATCGTTTTGTGCGGGTTAGCTGGGATCAGGCGCTGGACCTGTTTTATGAAGAGCTTGAGCGGGTGCAAAAAACCTACGGTTCATCCGGCGTCTTTACCGGGCTGGCGGATTGGCAAATGGTGGGCAAATACCACAAGGCTGGCGGTGCAATGGACAGAGGGCTCGGTTTGCATGGTAGCTATGTGACGACCGTAGGCGACTACTCAGCGGCTGCAGCGCAGGTTATCTTGCCGCATGTAATTGGTTCGCTTGAAGTCTATGAACAGCAAACCTCGCTGCCGCTGGTTATCGAGAACAGCAATACCATCGTACTGTGGGGCTGTGATCCCATTAAGAATTTGCAGATTGAATTTTTGGTTCCCGATCACGACGCGTTTGGCTACTGGCAGCAGATCAAAGAGGCCGTCGCCCAGGGCAAAATGCGCGTCATCAGCGTTGATCCGGTGCGGAGCAAATCACAAAATTTTCTGGGGTGTGAACAGCTGGCGTTACGACCACAAACCGATGTTGCGTTACTGCTGGCACTTGCACATACCCTGTATGAAGAAAAACTGTACGACACGGCATTCATTAACGACTACACCGTCGGCTTCGAGCAGTTTTTACCCTACCTGATGGGAGAAACAGACAAGCAACCGAAAAACGCCGAGTGGGCTGCGGAAATCTGTGGACTGACGGCGGATCAGATCCGTGATTTTGCCCGGCTGTTGGTGAAAGGCCGGACGCAGTTTATGGGCGGCTGGTGCGTACAGCGTATGCACCACGGCGAACAGTATCCCTGGATGCTGGTGGTGCTGGCCAGTATGGTCGGTCAAATTGGGTTACCGGGCGGCGGTGTGGGGTTCGGCTGGCACTATAACGGCGGAGGGACGGTGACGTCAGCCGGACCGGTACTTTCTGGTCTGGGGAGCATTAACAATCCGCCAGAAGCGAAGTATAAACCGGATTTTCGCGGTGTATCTGAGCATATCCCTACCTCACGTATTGTTGATTGCCTGCTGGAACCGGGCAAAAAGATCGCCTTTAACGGTGAGACGTTAATCTACCCTGACATTAAAATGGCGATCTTCAGCGCGGCTAACCCGTTCCACGCCCAGCAGGATCGCAACCGAATGATCGAGGCGTGGAAGAAACTGGAGACCGTGGTGGTGTTAGATCACCAATGGACCGCATCCTGTCGTTTTGCCGATATTGTCCTGCCTGTTACTACACGCTTTGAACGCAATGATATTGAGCAGTTTGGCACTCACTCGAATAAGGGACTGATGGCGCTGCATCAGGTCGTCAAACCGCAATATGAAGCGCGGCATGATTTCGACGTGTTTGCCGGACTCTGTAAACGTTTTGACAAGGAGACGGTATACCGGGAAAACCGCGATGAAATGCAGTGGGTACAAGCGCTCTATGACGAAGGCGTCAAAATGGGTGCCTCGCTCGGTGTCACGTTGCCAGACTTTGACACGTTCTGGAAAGGTGAAGGGTATGTTGAATATCCTGCGGGACAACCGTGGGTTCGTCATGGCGAATTTCGCGATCAGCCCGATCTTAATCCTCTGGGTACACCATCAGGTCTGATTGAAATTTACAGCAAAACGATCGCCGGTTTTCAGTATGACGATTGCCCTGGGCATCCGGTGTGGATGGAGCCGTTTGAACGTAGTCATCAGGGCAGGAAAGACAAATATCCACTGCACCTGCAATCCTGTCACCCGGATAAACGCCTGCACTCCCAGTTGTGCTCAAGTGATGCGTTTCGCAGCACGTATGCGGTAGCGGGAAGAGAACCGCTTTACATCAGCGAGCAAGATGCTGCCGCGCGGGGTTTAAAAGCCGGGGATATTGCACGGGTCTTTAATGCGCGCGGTCAGGTGCTGGCGGGGGTGGTGATTAGCCCTGATTTTACCCCCGGCGTGATCCGCATTCATGAAGGGGCATGGTATTCCCCACTGGAAGGTGGGAAAGCCGGGACGCTATGTACCTATGGCGATCCAAATGTCCTGAGCGCAGATATTGGTACGTCTCAACTGGCGCAAGGGCCTTCAGCGCATACTGTGCTGGTGGATGTTGAGCGCTATCAGCAACACGTTCCACCGGTCACGGGATTTGGTGGGCCGGAGATAGTGAAAGAGGAGGGGGGAAATGCAGCATAACCTTATTTGTCAGCAACGCGCTGCGGTCTATCAGTGGTTTTCACAATTGCTGTTTCGTGAGCTGGACCAGAAACAACTCGCTCGTCTTGAAAGCGAGGATACCCGACAGTGGCTTGCGTCGCTGGCGGGTATCCCCGGGCTTTCGCTGGATGTTAAAAAACTGGAACGTAGCCTGACGCAGGTTCTGCGTCGTGAAAGCCGACAACTGGAGCTGGCCGCAGATTTTGCAACGTTATTTCTGCTGGCACCGCCTGGTGGTGTTTCCCCGTATGCGGGACATTATCCCCATACAACGGCGGCTGAAGAACGTCGACAAATGAATGTACTGTTGGTTGAACACGGACTGGCTGCGCAGGAAAATGAGCCTTCCGATCATATCGCTATACAGCTGGCATTGATGGCGAGGATGGTGACCAAAGAGGAAACGCTATCTGCACAATATTACTTTTTACACCATCACATTATGTGTTGGGTTCCCTTGTTTCGTGATAGCTGCCAGCAGCGTGATGAGGAAGGGTTTTATGCGCGGGCGGTTAGCGTAATTGTGGGTTTTATACGGGAAGATGAGCAGTATCTGGAATCACTGTTGATGGATGATTTTTATCTCAGTAGCCAACGCTGAAAATGACAAAGGGACAGCCTGTGCTGTCCCTGATCGTCAATGGGCGGCAGAGGTATTAGTCTGCGCGACCCATATAGCGGCGTTCTTCGATATGAATACGGATTTTCTCACCTGCACTCAGATACTCAGGAACCTGGATCACCAGGCCGGTGCTCAGGGTTGCTGGCTTGTTGCGCGCACTCGCTGAAGCACCTTTAATACCCGGTGCGGTTTCAACGATTTCCAGATCTACGGTCTGCGGCAGTTCAAGCGCCAGTAATTGGCCGTCCCAGGTCAGTACCTGCATGTCCGGCATCCCGCCTTCCGGGATGAACAGCAGCTCTTCTTCAATCTGGTCTTTGGTAAAGGTATACGGGGTATAGTCTTCTTTATCCATAAAGACATATTCGTTGCCATCGACGTAGGAGAAATCAACCCCGCGGCGGCTCAGGGTGACGGTATCCACGATATCGTCGCCTTTGAAGCGCTCTTCAACTTTCAGACCAGTACGGACATCAGAAAAACGCATTTTGTACAGCGTAGCTGCACCACGTGCGGACGGTGATTGAATATCGATATCTTTTACAATCAGCAGCTTGCCGTTGTAATTCAGTACCATACCTTTTTTAATTTCGTTCGCTCTTGGCATCGAAAAAATCCTGTAGTGAGGAGTGTCTAAAATATCGCGTCAAACTACTCGCGCCGGGGCATTCAGGCAAGCGGAATTCACACTTTTGCTGGTGCAAAAAAGGTGGTATACACTCCGTCCTTCTGGTTACCTCGTTGTTGGCTGTGTGCATGCCATCTTGAGGTACGCCGAATGAATTTGTGTATACTGTTCGCTACCTGAACAATCCGATGGTTTACCCTAAAGAGAATACTGTATGGAATGCCGTCCGGATTGTGGCGCATGTTGCACTGCGCCTTCTATCTCCAGCCCTATCCCTGGCATGCCTGATGGCAAGCCCGCCAATACGCCATGCGTTCAGCTAGATGAATCCCTGCGCTGTAAGATTTTTGCGTCTCCGTTGCGCCCAAAAGTGTGTGCCGGTTTGCAACCCTGTGCGGAAATGTGCGGTAAAACGACACACCAGGCCATGCTGTACCTTATTGAGCTTGAAGCGTTGACTGCACCTTAAACGTCTTTGATACGCACCAGGCACACAACCGTCGCGACGATCATCACCAGCGCAAACCAGAATACGGCATGATAATTCCAGATTTCTGCAGCAATACCTGCCAACGACCCGGCAATAATCCAGCCTACGCGGATGGTATTGGTGTACAACGTTGTGGCTGATCCCGCCTGTCCCGGCATCAAATCCTGAAAATAAAGCATGCCAATTCCGCCGAGGATGCCGATGTAAATCGCGTTCAGCAACTGTAAGCCGAGCAAAACCGCCGGTGAATGTGCCAACAGCATGCCCGCATAAAAAAAGAACCCGGCGATGGCGGCAATTCTCATCAACAGACGTTTGCCCAGACGTTTCGCAAAATATCCGGCAATCAGCATGGTTGGGATTTCCAACCCTGCGGCGGTACCCATCATGATACCGGCGAGTTTTTCCGGCAGATGCAGTTCATTGATGATAAACAGCGGCATATTAATGATATAGAGGCTGTTGGTGCCCCACATTAATGTACAGATAGCAAAAAGCAGCAGCGTATCACGACGATTACGGCGTGGAGCCTCAACCGCACCTGTCGCGAGAGGTACGCTTTTGTTCATTGACGGTAAGAAAAACCAAACCATCACGCCGCAGACAACAAATGCCACCGCGGCGCTGAGATACATCACCGTAAAGCTGAACCCCATGGCCAGCGCGTAAGCCAACGGTGGGCCGATCACCCAGGCCAGTGAAACCTGAGCACGTAAAATAGAGCTGAACATGACGGCTTCCCGGCCAGTGCGATCGGCATGTTCACGGGCGAGAGCAAACATTTGCGGGTTGGCGGTGGAGCCAAAGCTACTGAGGAATACACCGACAAACAGCAAAATAAAATAGTTTCGGTTCCAGGCAAACAGCACGCAGGCCAGCATGCCCAGTACACAGCAAAAAACGATCAGGTTTTTACGATCGCCTTTTTTGTCAGAGCGTCCGGCCAGAAACTGACTTACCAAAATGCCGATGACGGCGCTACCGGTAAAAAAGAAGCCCACCATTCCCGGACGAGCATGGACTTCATCGGTCAGAAAAAGACTTAGCGTAGGTGTCTGTAATGCCCCGGCGATACCCGTGAGAAAAGCGACAAGCAGGAACGCCGAAGACGTTAAATCAAACGCCTTGGGTGTGGCGGCTACGGGGGTGTTATGCATGTTTAGCTATCAGTGAAGTGAAGAGAGGCGGAGTTTACGCTGCTCGCCAGAAAATAAACAGGGCACGAAATCAAAATCGCTATGGAAAATCAAAATGTCATTTCAGTCTGAGATGTCCACATGCTGACGATGCTGAAGTTGAGTAGCTGAACACGTTTTTGCGTCAGCTTGTTTCAAAGAAACGCTGAGAAAATGTGCGGTATATCTAAATTCAGCAAGTTAATTGTTAACTTTACTTGCGTGCTGAAGCAGAAAGATCCAGACTCCTTGAAACGTTTCAGCGTCATCTTGCCTTAACTGATGGAGTCGGGTGGCGCCTTTTTTCTCATATTAGCTGAATCGTTTCAATTCAGCAGGAGAGGAGAATCATGTTCCAGTTATCTGTTCAGGATATTCACCCGGGCGAACAGGCCGGGAACAAAGAAGAGGCTATTCGCCAGGTTGCCGCAGCCCTGGTGCAAGCGGGCAATGTTGCAGACGGCTATGTCAATGGCATGCTGGCGCGCGAACAACAAACATCGACGTTTCTCGGCAATGGTATTGCCATTCCTCACGGTACGACAGACACACGCGATCAGGTGCTGAAAACCGGGGTTCAGGTGTTTCAGTTTCCGCAGGGGGTGACGTGGGGCGAAGGTCAGGTTGCGTATGTGGCAATCGGCATTGCAGCCAGCTCAGATGAACACCTTGGGCTGCTGCGTCAGCTGACTCATGTATTGAGTGATGACTCGGTTGCGGAACAGTTGAAATCCGCCACCACGGCAGAAGAGTTGCGTGCATTGCTGATGGGCGAAAAGCAGAGCGAGCAGCTGAAGCTTGATAACGAAACGCTGTCGTTGGACGTCGTCGCCAATTCACTGGTGACGCTGCAGGCGCTGAACGCCGCACGTCTGAAAGAAGCCGGTGCAGTAGATGCCACCTTTGTGGTCAGAGCGATTAACGAGCAACCAATGAATCTTGGTCAGGGCATCTGGCTGAATGATTGTGCTGAAGGCAATGTGCGCAGCGCCGTCGCGGTCAGTCGTGCGGCAAGCGCATTTGACGTGCAGGGAGAAGCTGCTGCGCTGCTGGTTACTGTCGCGATGAATGATGACCAGCCCGTTGCGGTGCTGAAGCGTCTTGGCGATCTGTTGCTGAGCAATAAAGCTGACCGTTTGCTGAAGGCGGATGCTGCGACGGTGTTGGCGCTGCTGACCAGTGATGATGCATTAACTGATGATGTACTGAGTGCCGAGTTTGTAGTGCGTAATGAGCATGGTTTACACGCCCGTCCGGGCACCATGCTGGTGAATACGATTAAACAATTTAATAGTGAAATAACCGTGACGAATCTTGATGGAACCGGAAAACCGGCAAATGGACGCAGTTTGATGAAAGTGGTGGCATTGGGCGTGAAAAAAGGACACCACCTGCGCTTTACCGCACAGGGTGAAGATGCTGAACAGGCGCTGAAAGCCATTGGTGATGCCATCGCGGCAGGTCTTGGGGAGGGCGCATAATGAGCAGACGTGTTGCAACTATCACCCTGAACCCGGCTTACGATCTGGTCGGTTTTTGCCCGGAAATTGAACGCGGTGAAGTCAATCTGGTGAAAACGACCGGTCTGCATGCCGCAGGCAAAGGGATTAACGTCGCAAAAGTGCTTAAGGACCTGGGGATTGACGTGACGGTCGGCGGCTTTCTGGGTAAGGACAACCAGGATGGTTTTCAGCAGTTGTTCAGTGAACTGGGCATCGCTAACCGTTTTCAGGTGGTGCAGGGGCGTACCCGTATTAATGTCAAGCTGACTGAAAAAGATGGTGAAGTTTCTGACTTCAATTTTTCCGGCTTTGAAGTCACGCCGGCTGACTGGGAACGCTTTGTGAATGACTCACTGAGCTGGCTGGGGCAATTCGACATGGTGTGCGTTAGCGGCAGCTTGCCGACCGGCGTGAGCCCTGAAGCATTCACTGACTGGATGACGCGCCTGCGCAGTCAGTGCCCATGCATTATCTTTGATAGTAGTCGTGAAGCGCTGGTCGCCGGCCTGAAGGCAGCTCCGTGGCTGGTGAAACCAAACCGTCGTGAACTGGAAATCTGGGCTGGCCGTAAGCTGCCAGAAATGAAAGATGTTATCGATGCGGCACATGCTCTGCGTGAGCAAGGCATTGCGCACGTGGTGATTTCACTCGGTGCGGAAGGCGCGTTGTGGGTCAACGCTTCGGGTGAATGGATTGCTAAGCCACCGTCTGTTGAGGTGGTCAGCACTGTAGGTGCGGGTGATTCGATGGTTGGCGGTCTGATTTATGGCTTGCTGATGCGTGAATCCAGCGAACATACCCTGCGTCTGGCGACGGCAGTTGCCGCCCTGGCGGTAAGCCAAAGTAATGTTGGCATTACCGATCGTCCTCAGTTGGCCGCAATGATGGCGCGTGTCGACTTAAAACCGTTTAACTGACAGCAGGAGAGGCATAATGAAAACGCTGCTGATTATTGACGCTAATCTCGGCCAGGCTCGCGCCTATATGGCGAAAACCCTGCTTGGAGCGGCGGCACAGAAAGCGCATCTGGAGATCATCGATAATCCAAATGATGCAGAGCTGGCGATTGTCCTGGGCGATAAGCTGCCTGTCGACAATTCGCTGAACGGCAAAAAGGTCTGGTTGGGTGACATCGGTCGTGCGGTTGCGCATCCCGAGCTTTTTCTCAGTGAAGCAAAAGGCCATGCGCAGCCATATACCGCGCCGGTTGTGGCCACGCCAGTGGCAAGCAATGGTCCAAAACGTGTGGTGGCAGTGACAGCTTGTCCAACAGGTGTCGCACATACGTTTATGGCTGCTGAAGCCATTGAAACCGAAGCGAAAAAACGCGGCTGGTGGGTGAAGGTGGAAACCCGTGGCTCTGTAGGGGCAGGTAATGCCATTACGCCGGAAGAGGTTGCCGAGGCTGATCTGGTGATTGTGGCGGCTGATATTGAGGTTGATCTGGCGAAGTTTGCTGGAAAACCGATGTATCGCACGTCTACGGGTCTGGCGCTGAAGAAAACGAAGCAGGAACTGGATAAAGCGCTGGACGAAGCGACCCCGTACCAGCCTGCCGGGAAGAATCAGACTGCGGCCACCGAAGGAAAAAAAGAGGGTGCGGGCGCGTATCGTCACCTGCTGACCGGTGTGTCTTACATGCTGCCGATGGTGGTTGCGGGTGGTCTGTGTATTGCGCTGTCATTCGCTTTTGGTATTGAAGCATTCAAAGAGCAAGGTACGCTGGCAGCAGCACTGATGCAGATTGGTGGGGGCTCAGCCTTCGCACTGATGGTGCCCGTTCTGGCAGGTTACATTGCATTTTCTATCGCTGACCGTCCCGGTCTGACGCCGGGTCTTATCGGCGGTATGCTGGCGGTAAGCACCGGTTCTGGCTTTATCGGTGGGATTATCGCCGGTTTCCTTGCCGGTTATGTGGCGAAGCTCATCAGCACGAAGTTGAAACTTCCACAGAGTATGGAAGCGCTGAAACCGATTCTGATTATTCCGCTGCTTTCGAGCCTGGTCGTTGGTCTGGCAATGATTTACCTGATTGGTAAACCGGTTGCGGGCATTCTGGAAGGCCTGACTCACTGGCTGCAAACCATGGGGACGGCGAATGCGGTTCTGCTTGGCGCGATTCTTGGTGGCATGATGTGTACCGACATGGGCGGTCCAGTGAACAAAGCGGCCTACGCTTTTGGGGTGGGTCTGCTGAGTACGCAAACTTATGCACCGATGGCAGCCATTATGGCGGCAGGTATGGTGCCACCGTTGGCTCTGGGTCTGGCAACGCTGGTTGCGCGTCGTAAGTTCGACAAAGCACAACAAGAAGGTGGCAAAGCGGCACTGGTTCTGGGTTTGTGCTTTATCACCGAAGGGGCAATTCCGTTCGCGGCACGCGATCCGATGCGTGTTCTGCCATGCTGTATTGTCGGTGGCGCGGTGACGGGAGCAATCTCAATGGCTGTGGGGGCGAAGTTGATGGCGCCACACGGCGGACTGTTTGTACTGCTGATCCCTGGTGCCATTACCCCTGTACTTGGTTACCTGCTGGCGATTGTTGCTGGTACGCTGGTGGCAGGTCTCTCCTACGCGGTGCTGAAGCGCCCGGAAGTGGACGCCGTTGCGAAAGTAGCCTAACCCTTCTTTACTTCCCAGGGCAGAGATTTCTCTGCCCTTTTTTATTCTTTGATCCCGACAGTTGCGGCACCGCCACAATAATCCATCCTGCCTTAACCAAATTCGATAAAGTGCCCTTAAATCAAACTCATCACGGAAATCGAATATGAAAAAAACGCACATTTTTGCCTCTCTGTCACTCGCTACGCTGTTGCTTACAGGGTGCTCAACCACCTATGTGATGACAACAACATCAGGGACAACGATAGAGACGCAAGGAAAACCTGAGCAGGATTCCGGGACAGGATTGACAAAATATGCTGACACCTATGGCTATCACCGCGTGATTAAAAGCAGCGAGGTGAAGCAAATAGATAAAGGTAAGACGGTATTGCTATGGTGAACCCGGTCAGGTAAGTCGCGAAGCATTCAGGGGGCGATATCGCTTTCGGCCCCCCAGAATAAAACGGGTCAGGCAATCATTGGCGCGATGATAAAACCAAAGGCAACGCCCGCGATGATCCCACCAAGTCCTGGTAACATAAACGGATGGTTTAAGACGTACTTGCCCACGCGTGTTGTCCCGGTGGTGTCGAACTCCATTGCCGCCAGTGAAGTGGGGTATGTGGGGAGAACAAACACACCAGTCACTGCCACATAGGAAGCCAGAATGGCCCAGGTGGGTACGCCGAGCGCGACGGCAAGCGGGATAATCAGCGGCGTGGTGGCTCCCTGCGAATAGAGCAGCGCGCAGGTCCCAAACAGTACCAGAGCCAACAGCATCGGGTAGGCCTGTAGAATATTACCCGCGATGTCTTTAATTTCCGCTAAGTGCGCGTCAATGAATGTGGTTCCCAGTGTAACTATGCCGAGAATGACGGCCAGTGAACTCATCCCTGCTCGAAAAGTGGATGTCAGTACAATGGCATCTGTAGATGTTTTGCATAACACGACCATCAGGCAAGCGGCAGATAACATGCAGATAATAATGATATCCCGCGTATTCATCGGACTACCGACGTCGAATCCCGGACGTAGCTGAGGGCAGGCAGCAAGGATGACGATGACGATGGTTGCCAGCATAAACAGAGCGACGGAAAGCACGGCACCCGGCGTCGTACTACTCTGGCTTTCATATTTACGGACCAGACCTTTTTGCAGGCGTTGCAGATACACTTCGTCATCCTGTAGCTCGCACCCCTGGCGTGAAGCGATGAATGCGGCCACCATGGCGGCAACGAACGAGGCGGGCAGGCATACCGCCATGACCTGTATAAAGCTGACGCCGTTTCCTTCCATGATGGTCAGCATTGCAGCCATTGCAGCACTGATCGGTGAGCCGGATATTGCCACCTGAGAGGCGACGACGGACCCTGCGAGTGTGCGTGAGGGGCGGATACCCGACTCTTTCGCAACTTCGGCAATCACCGGCAGGGTAGAAAAGACAATAAATCCGGTCCCCGCCATAATGGTCATCGACCAGGTAATAATAGGCGCAATAATATTGATATATTTAGGGTTACGCCGCATAAAGTTCCCGGCAACACGTACCAGATAATCCATACCTCCGGCGGCCTGTAGCGCCGATGCTGCCACGACAACCGTCATAATAATAAGAATAACGTCCACGGGCGGCGAACCAATTTGCAGCCCAAATCCCAGCGTTAATATAGCCAGCCCCAGCCCGCCACATAAACCGATACCAATTCCGCCAAGGCGGATGCCAAAGAATATTGCCCCTAACACTACGATAATTTCCAGCCAAATCATGATGGCCTCCGCCAGAGAATAATTGGTTATTAAAATGGGTGTTTATTTAATGCAACAATTAGCCAGGTATAGATTTTCATTGCACCAAAAGGTGATTTTTACCAACGCGTTTCTCGTACCATTTAATACCGGCGCGAACCAACGAACCGGTTGAATCAATATATTTTTCAGGTGATGTTTTGACAGCCTCAGCAAGGATGACGGGGACTTCCGTACATCCCAGGACGATAACTTGTGCGCCACGAGAAAAGAGTGCTTGAGCCTGTTCATTCATCAGCATTTGTGCACGCTTAGCATCACCGGCTTTTAAGCAATAGATGCTTTCCATCACTTTTTCCTGACTGGCCGAGTCAGGACTGATGCAGGTTAGCCCAAGCGATTCAATGCCTTTCTGATAGAGACCCATGTATAACGTGGCGTTGGTGGCGAGCAGTCCAATACGTGATTTTCCACAGTTCTTGACCTCGTTGATGGTCGTTTCAACGATACTGAGCAACTCTGTGTGACAGCACTCTTTTAATTCATTAAACCAAAAGTGGGCGGTATTACAGGGGATCACAATACACTCCGCGCCAGCATCTTCGAGTTTATGCATATAATCACGCATTGCCGGGAGTGGGGAATTACCATGATGCATTAATGCGTCAGTTCGGTCAGGAATGTCAGGAATAGATGAAATAATTAATGGGATATGTTCCTGGTCACGTTGTGCCGCGGTAAAGGTGACGAATTTATTAAAGAGATCGACGGTTGCCGCTGGTCCCATACCACCAAGTACGCCAATTAAACCTTTCACGATATATACCTCAATTCACCGATGATTAATATTCAGGCTGTGTTTATCTTGCCCTAATGTTTAACAGCAGTGAGGAGTGAGGAGAAATGCAATGATGTTTTGTTCGATGCAATAAAAGCATGGATGTGGTTTCGTTTGTCACCTCAGCAGGGCGATATTCAGCCTGAGGTCCGACAATACGCGGCAGGCGAGCGGTCGTGGCCGAGGGGGAGGGAGGCATGGTAATGTTGAAAACGAAGGCTTGATGCAAAAAACGAATCACCAGGTGGCGATGATGAATTTCATCTCTGGAAATATTCAGGCATAATGCTTAAAGCCAATTGGCATATTTAAACATCCGCGTGACAGGCATGAAAAATATTGAGA
Source organism: Citrobacter sp. Igbk 14 (assembly GCF_028069825.1). Lineage (NCBI taxonomy): Bacteria > Pseudomonadati > Pseudomonadota > Gammaproteobacteria > Enterobacterales > Enterobacteriaceae > Citrobacter > Citrobacter sp. Igbk 14. The sequence continues at coordinate 49,203 of NZ_JANEWM010000001.1, read as the reverse complement.
CAAAATGGTTATATGATTTCCTGACGCTGGAGGCGTGTCGTCATTTTTCCCAGGCGGCCGAGGAACGCAATATATCCCAACCGGCATTTAGCAGGCGGATCAAGGCGCTCGAATCAGCCGTGGGGGTACAGCTTTTTGATCGCACGACGAGCCCACTGCAACTCACGGAGGAGGGTAAGTTATTCCATTCGCAAACCCGTAGTCTGCTGCAACAGCTGGAATGCAATCTGGATGAGCTAAGTGGGCACAACCTGCTTGGGGTACCCAATATCAAAATAGCGGCGGCACATTCTCTGTCGCTGACTATGTTGCCCCGCTTAGTGCACTCAATGGCGGCCTGGGGGGAAGAGTTTGTTTATCACGTCGAGGCGATTGATGTGGTGCAAGCGGTGAATACCCTGCGTGAAGGGAAAAGTGATTTTATTATCTCCTTTCGGGATGAAGATTTAATGCAGTCACCTTTCTGCGGTTTGAAGGTTTTTGAGTCTGAGCTGTATCCCGTCTGTGCGGCTGACGCGCAGGGGAAGGCGTTGTTTGATATCTATCAGCCGCAGGTGCCGATTCTGAACTATACCAGCACATCCTACATGGGAAGATTGGTAAACCGTCATCTGGCGGAAGTGGGGGGCATTTCTGCTCGTACTCTGTTTATGTCTTCGATGAGTGAGTTATTGAAAAATATGGCATTAGATGGGCATGGTATCGCCTGGCTACCGGCGTGGACTATCGTAAACGAACTGCGCGACAAGCGGCTGGTTTGTCTGCAGACGCCGGAACTGATGGTGCCTATTCAGGCCTATATTTACCGGATGGACACCCGCCTGAATAAAACGGCTGAGCACTTCTGGCGGATTTTGTACAACCACATGCCGGAGGATCTGGTTTCGCTCAGTTAATGCACGCAGTCCGCCTGGCGCATCTGAAAAACCTCCGGTTATCCGGAGGTTTTTTTCTGGCTTGCTCAATTTGCGTTCTACCTCTCATTTTTTCGCGCCCTTGCAAACTGTATCTATAAAAAATTGTGACTCTGTTCATATCTATTTATTTTAGATCTTGCGGATGGATTTACTTTACAAAAAACCTGGCTAACATGAACACGTGTTTGATAGTGAACATGTGCTCTAATAATCATTTTGGTGGTAAGGGTTATTTCTGACGAACTCATTAGTGGTAATTATATTGCCAGGGGACGTGCTATGCGTGAAAAGGAATACATAGTAACCATTGGCTCGGCCAATATGGATGTCGCCGGGTATTCGCATGCTTCTCTGAATTATGCGGACTCGAATCCGGGAAAAATAAAATTTACGCCAGGCGGCGTGGGACGCAATATCGCTCATAATTTGGCGCTGCTGGGGAAAGATTCATGGTTACTGACTGCCGTTGGTAACGATTTCTATGGGCAATCACTGCTGGCGCAAACTAATCAATCTGGTGTTCATGTCGAAAAATGCCTGATTGTTGCTGGAGAAAATACATCAAGCTATTTGTCGCTGCTTGATAATACCGGTGAGATGCTGGTTGCCATTAATGATATGAGTATTACTGACCACATTTCAGCGGATTTTTTGTCGCAACATCGTGATTTTATTCGTGCAGCAAAAGTTATTGTTGCTGACTGTAATATCAGCGAAGACGCGCTGACATGGGTGTTGGAAAACGCGGGTGAGGTACCGGTGTTTGTTGACCCGGTATCGGCATGGAAGTGCGTTAAAATTCGCGAGCAGCTCGGCAAAATCCATACCTTAAAACCTAATCGACTTGAAGCTGAAACCCTGAGTGGTATTGCACTCTCCGGGCGAGAGGATGTTGGCAAAGTTGCCACGTGGTTTCATGAACGCGGCCTAAACCGTCTGGTGCTCAGCATGGGGGGGGACGGTGTTTATTATAGTGATATCTCAGGGAGTAGCGGCTGGTCGCTGCCCATTAAAACTCACGTCATTAATGTTACGGGGGCGGGTGATGCCATGATGGCAGGACTGGCATCATGCTGGGTAGACGGTTTGCCCTTTATTGATTCGGTTCGATTTGCGCAGGGTTGCTCATCTATGGCGCTGGCCTGTGAATATACCAATAACCCTGATTTGTCTGTTGCGAATGTTAGCTCATTAGTGGAGAACACAGAATGTCTGAATTAACTCTTTCCTCTGAATTATTACAAATATCTCCAGAAGTTCAGGAAGCATTAAACAGTAAAAAACCCATTGTTGCACTTGAATCAACCATTATTTCCCATGGTATGCCATTCCCACAAAATGCGCAGACAGCAATTGAAGTAGAAGAAACTATTCGCAAACATGGTGCTGTGCCTGCAACCATTGCCATTATTGGCGGGGTAATGAAAGTGGGCTTGAGTAAAGACGAAATTGAACTTTTAGGACGTGAAGGGCATAACGTTGCTAAAGTAAGTCGTCGAGATTTACCGTTTGTTGTCGCCGCCGGGAAAAATGGCGCAACTACCGTTGCCTCTACCATGATTATTGCCGCTATGGCGGGAATTAAAGTATTTGCAACCGGTGGTATCGGCGGTGTTCACCGCGGGGCTGAGCATACATTTGATATTTCTGCGGATCTGCAAGAACTGGCACATACCAATGTCACGGTTATTTGTGCAGGGGCAAAATCTATTCTCGATCTCGGATTAACAACCGAATATTTAGAAACCTTCGGTGTGCCGCTCATTGGTTATCAGACAACATCACTGCCAGCATTTTTCTGCCGCACCAGCCCGTTTGACGTCAGTATTCGTCTGGACAGCGCAAAAGAAATTGCCCGTGCGATGGCGGTGAAATGGCAAACCGGCCTGAACGGCGGTCTGGTTGTCGCAAACCCAATCCCTGAACAGTTTGCAATGGCAGAGGAAAAAATTAACGCGGCAATCGATAGGGCAGTGAAGGAAGCTGAAGAGCAGGGCGTTGTAGGCAAAGATAGCACGCCGTTCCTTCTGGCACGGGTTGCGGAACTGACCGGAGGCGACAGTCTGAAATCTAACATTCAGTTGGTGTTCAACAACGCCGTACTGGCTTGCGAGATTGCGAAGGAATATCAACGCCTCGCCTGACCGAATGTACCGGGCAGAAAGTGGTCGCCCGTGAATATCAAACCTACCAAAACCTGGCGTTAGCGCCGGGTTTCCTGGCATGAAGGGATTTCATTATGGATATAATGAGAAGTGTTGTGGGTATGGTGGTATTACTGGCCATCGCGTTTCTGCTGTCAGTAAATAAAAAACGTATTAGCCTGCGTACCGTTGGCGCTGCGTTGGTTCTGCAAATCGCCATTGGCGGTATCATGTTGTATTTCCCTCCGGGGAAATGGCTGGTTGAACAGGCGGCACTCGGCGTCCACAAGGTCATGTCATATAGCGATGCAGGTAGTGCATTTATTTTTGGCTCGTTGGTCGGTCCTAAAATGGATGTGCTGTTTGACGGTGCCGGTTTTATCTTTGCCTTCCGGGTTCTCCCTGCCATCATTTTTGTTACCGCGCTGATAAGCCTGCTTTACTACATTGGCGTAATGGGACTGTTGATCCGTGTTCTCGGTGGTATTTTCCAGAAAGCGCTGAACATCAGTAAAATCGAATCATTTGTTGCGGTGACGACGATTTTTCTCGGGCAAAACGAAATTCCGGCAATCGTGAAACCCTTTATTGATCGCCTGAATCGCAATGAGCTGTTTACTGCAATTTGTAGCGGGATGGCGTCTATTGCGGGTTCAATGATGATCGGTTACGCCGGAATGGGGGTCCCCATCGATTATTTGTTGGCGGCATCATTGATGGCAATTCCTGGCGGGATTTTGTTCGCGCGCATGTTGAGCCCGGCAACAGAAGAATCTCGCGTTACCTTCGAGAATCTGTCGTTTACTGAGACACCACCGAAAAGCATCATCGAAGCGGCGGCGAGCGGGGCGATGACCGGGCTGAAGATTGCCGCAGGCGTTGCGACGGTGGTAATGGCATTTGTCGCCATTATTGCGCTAATTAACGGCATTATTGGCGGCGTTGGCGGTTGGTTTGGCTTCGGTCACGCGACCCTGGAAGGCATTTTTGGCTATATCCTGGCTCCGCTGGCGTGGATTATGGGGGTGGACTGGAGCGATGCAACGCTGGCGGGGAGCTTGATCGGGCAGAAGCTGGCGATTAATGAGTTTGTCGCTTATCTCAACTTCTCACCGTACCTGCAAACGGGTGGGACGTTAGATGTGAAGACCATTGCGATTATTTCGTTTGCCCTGTGTGGTTTTGCAAACTTTGGTTCGATTGGTGTTGTCGTCGGTGCGTTTTCAGCCATTGCGCCACAGCGCGCACCGGAAATCGCACAGCTTGGGATGAGAGCACTGGCTGCGGCAACGCTTTCTAACCTGATGAGCGCCACAATAGCCGGCTTCTTTATTGGTTTAGCATAGCCGGATGCTTTGCCGTATGACGGCTAACGCCTTATCCAGCCTACGAGGAAGAGTTGTTGCTTGTAGGCCAGGTGGTAGCAGTTTGCGAGGAAGTGTCATTGTTTGTAGGCCGGATAAGCGTAGCGCCATCCGGCATTACCTCTAAGCGGTTTTCAGCAAATACAGGGCATTATCGGCAGAGAGCGTCGGGTTGTTAATACTGACGCTGGCGCGTGATAATGCTGCACAAGCCATTGCAAACTGCGCGCTTTCGCGGAACGCACTGCCTTCCAGAAAGCTGTATAACAATCCCGCCATAAATGCGTCATCGGCACCGAAGCTGTCTATCACCGTATGCTTCGGCGGTGTCAGTAAAAATTGCTCTCCGTCCTTTTCGCTGCAAAAAACGGATTCGTCTTCCAGACATACAAAGATGCGTTTTACCCCCTGTTGATGGAGGTCGTTGACGGCCTGCACGCGGTCCGCATCCGACTGGACAGGCTTACCCCATAAAATGCCAAGCTCTTTCTGCGTGGGTTTGAGCGTATGAATACGTGTAAACCAGGTCTTCATTTTTGCTGCTTTGAACTCTGAAACGGTATCAATAAATACCGGAATGTCATCAGCAATAGTAAATACCCACTCGATGGCTTCAGCCGTCAGGTTGCAATCTGCCAGCACGACGCCGGAATGGCGGATAAGATCCCGTGAACCGTTCAGCAACTGCGGCGTTAGCTGTTGCAGAATGTGGGTATCGTTAATCGCCAGTACGGTCTCTTCCTGCTGATTTGCGATCGACAAATAGGTGGAGGTGTTATGTCCATGCAGACGAATACAATTGGAAACGTTAACACCGGCCTGACGGGTCTGTTCCAGCAGCGTTTCGCCATAGAAATCGCTGCCAACCGCGGAGATTAAATGCACGTCGCGGCCCAGTAGCGCCAGGTTGTGGGCGATGTTTCGTCCCACGCCGCCGGCAGAACAGTGGATGCTGCCGGGGTTAGATGCGGCTTGAGGATAGTGGATGTCAGCGACACCACGAATATCCATGTTTATTGCCCCGACGACGACGCAATAATCTTGTTCGGTAAGGATATAACCTTTACCTTTGATCATTCCTTTGCGCATCAAATCCATAATATGTGCGGCGACGCGCGAACGGCTGATCTGCAAAATATCGGCGATTTCATTTTGTTGTATCAGCGGATTGCGACGCAGGATCTTAAGGATCTGCTTTTCCCTGTCGTTCATGATTATGCAACCGCCTTTTCAGTTTGCTGCGCTTTCAGCCATGCAATTTCTTCGGCCCAGATATCAGGGTTGATGGTTTCCAGTACCAGTGGGATGCCGTCAAAACGGCTGTCCTGCATGATCCAGCGGAATGCATCGTGACCGATATTGCCTTCCCCTAAGCTATGGTGGCGGTCAACGCGGCTGCCAAATGCGCTCTTGGCATCGTTCAGGTGCATACCGCGTAAATAGTTAAAGCCGACAATACGTTCAAATTCAGCGAATGTCTTTTCACACTCGTCAGCGGAACGCAAATCGTAACCGGCCGCGAAGGCGTGGCAGGTGTCGATGCAGACACCTACACGGGATTTATCCTCGACACCGTCGATGATTGCCGCCAGATGCTCGAACTTAAAACCAAGATTACTGCCTTGCCCGGCGGTGTTTTCAATGACTGCCGTCACGCCCTGAGTCTGAGCAAGGACAATGTTGATTGATTCCGCAATACGCGCCAGGCATTCATCTTCCGGGATCTGCATTAAGTGGCTGCCCGGGTGAAAGTTAAGCAGGGATAAACCAAGCTGCTCGCAGCGCTGCATTTCATCAAGAAAAGCATCGCGTGATTTTTCCAGCGCCTCGCTGACGGGATGGCCGAGGTTAATCAGGTAGCTGTCATGTGGCAGGATTTGTGCGGAGGAAAAGTGATATTTCTCGCAGGCTGACTTGAAGTCATCAATGACTTCAGTGGTCAATGGTGCGGCGCGCCACTGGCGCTGATTTTTGGTGAACAGGGCGAATGCGGTCGCTTCGATTTCTGCAGCTCGAATAGCAGCGTTAGCCAGACCGCCAGCGGCGCTTACATGCGCTCCGATGTATTTCATAATGATTCCCTAAATAGTTCGAGTTGCAGGAAGGTGGCAAGAGAGAGAATCCCCGGGAGCGTACTTCAGTACGTGACTGGGGTGAACGAGCGCAGCCAACGCGCCTGCAACTTGAAATATGACGGGAAAAACCCGCCATACTCAAAAGGGAAGAGTATAGCGGGTTAATGGAGGTGAGTCGTGATCGATTATGCCATCAGCGCGTGGATGGCAACGTTAATCGCGCCACCGCCCACAATCAGCCAGACAAACAGCACCAGTGCCATCAGCAGAGGTTTTGCACCGGCTTTTTTCAGTGCACTCACGTGAGTGGTTAACCCCAGTGCTGCCATCGCCATAGCCAGCAACACGGTGTCCAGCGTAACCAGCATGTTCACCACTGACTGTGGCAGCAGGTGGAACGAGTTAAAAATCGCGACCACAATAAACAGGATGGCAAACCACGGAATAGTGATTTTACTTTTCTCTCCGCCGGTCGCCGGAGACAGTTGTTTAACACGTGCTGCCAGGATGATGAGGAACGGAGCCAGCATCATGACGCGCAGCATTTTAGCAATGACGGCTGCGTTTTCAGCTTCCGGGGTGATTGCATGCCCGGCGGCAACAACCTGTGCAACTTCATGCATCGTGGAGCCAATATAAATCCCGTAGGTTTCCGGGCTAAACCAGTGCGCCAGTAGCGGATACATTGCCGGGTACAGGAAGATAGCAATGGTCCCGAAGATAACCACGGTAGCAACGGCGACCGTTACCTTACTGGCTTCTGCTTTCACCACCGGCTCAGTGGCTAATACCGCGGCGGCACCACAAATGCTGCTCCCCGCGCCAATCAGCCAACTGGTGTGTTTGTCCAGACCAAAGACTTTCTGTCCGAGGAAGCAGGCCAGCATAAAGGTGCTGCTGAGCGTCAGGACATCAATGACGATACCGCTGACACCAACGTCGGCTATTTGGGCGAAGGTGAGGCGGAAACCATACAGGATGATCCCCAGACGCAGTAAATGTTGCTTGGCAAACAGCACGCCACCGTCACAGCTTTTCCAGATTTGTGGATACACGGTGTTGCCGATAACCATCCCGAATAAGATGGCTAAGGTGAGGGCGCTGAACCCGGCACCTGCGACGGCGGGAATGGAACCTCCCCATAAGGCGGCCCCGGTGATAACTGCACTCAGGGCAAGCCCCGGAATAAAATGCCACACTGTACGACGATGATTCTGTAGGGCGAGTTCAGTCATAACCCCTCCTGAACAATTTGAATGATTTCTTGGCAAAAATTGTAAGGTGAAGTGGCTTAAAAATAAAATTGATTATATATTTATAATTAATCTTTATAAGTGGTAAGCACGGGCTACCCGGTGGAAAACGACTATGCATATCACCCTGCGACAACTTGAAGTGTTTGCTGAGGTACTGAAAAGCGGCTCGACGACTCAGGCATCTGTCATGTTGTCATTGTCGCAGTCGGCGGTGAGTGCTGCGCTTACCGATTTAGAAGGGCAACTTGGCGTGCAACTGTTTGACCGTGTCGGCAAGCGGCTGGTCGTCAATGAGCACGGGCGCTTACTCTATCCGCGTGCGTTGGCCTTGCTCGAGCAAACGACAGAAATCGAACAGCTTTTTCGTGAAGATAATGGCGCGATTCGCGTCTATGCCAGTAGCACCATCGGCAACTATATTTTACCTGCCATGATTGCAGGTTACCGGCGTGATTTCCCCGACTTGCCGCTGGAACTCAGCGTGGGCAACAGCCAGGATGTTATCAATGCGGTGCTGGATTTTCGGGTCGACATCGGGCTTATCGAAGGGCCATGTCACAGTACGGAGATCATCTCTGAACCGTGGCTGGAAGATGAACTGGTGGTATTTGCGGCACCGTCATCGCCGCTAACCACGGGCCCGGTGACGCTGGAGCAACTTGCGGCTTCGCCCTGGATCCTGCGCGAACGTGGGTCCGGTACCCGTGAGCTGGTGGATTACCTGTTGTTGTCTCATCTACCGAGATTTCAGATGGCAATGGAGTTGGGTAACTCGGAAGCTATTAAACATGCTGTCCGCCATGGCCTGGGGATCAGCTGCTTGTCACGTCGGGTTATTGCCGAACAACTGCAGGCAGGAACGTTAAGCGAAGTTCCGGTGCCGTTGCCGCGTCTGGTCCGCACGCTTTGGCGCGTCCATCATCGCCAAAAACATCTTTCAAACTCGCTGCTGCGTTTTTTACGTTATAGCGACCAGGTAGAGCAGGTTGAATAAGACGCTGATGCGTCGCACCTGCAATGAACACCCCATCTTCAACTGAGGGCAATCGTCATACGTTGCCCAGTTTCTGCTTTACTTATAATCCGCGGCCAGTCATGAAGGTCTCTTATAACTGCGCATTTGTGCCGGAAGAATGCCATTTCGTCTGCTACAATCGCGCCTCATTTTTTGGATGGATAGCATTTTCACATGGTTTCCGAAACTAAAACCACAGAAGCGCCCACGCTACGCCGTGAACTGAAGGCGCGTCACCTGACGATGATCGCCATTGGCGGTTCCATCGGTACGGGTCTTTTCGTTGCATCTGGTGCAACTATTTCTGCGGCGGGTCCTGGCGGCGCGCTGTTTTCCTATATTCTGATTGGCCTGATGGTGTACTTCCTGATGACCAGTCTCGGTGAGCTGGCAGCCTATATGCCGGTTTCCGGTTCGTTCTCTACCTACGGTCAGAACTATGTAGAAGAAGGCTTTGGCTTCGCGCTCGGCTGGAACTACTGGTACAACTGGGCGGTAACTATCGCCGTGGACCTGGTGGCCGCACAATTGGTCATGAGCTGGTGGTTCCCGGATACGCCAGGCTGGATCTGGAGTGCGCTGTTCCTTGGCGTTATCTTCCTGCTGAACTACATTTCGGTACGTGGATTTGGCGAAGCAGAGTATTGGTTCTCACTGATCAAAGTTACCACCGTGATTATCTTCATCGTGGTTGGCGTGATGATGATTATCGGTATCTTCAAAGGTGCTCAACCGGTGGGTTGGAGTAACTGGACGACAGGTGATGCCCCCTTTGCTGGCGGTTTTGCTGCCATGATTGGTGTGGCGATGATCGTCGGCTTCTCCTTCCAGGGGACCGAGTTGATTGGTATCGCCGCGGGCGAATCTGAAGATCCAGAGAAGAACATTCCGCGCGCGGTGCGCCAGGTATTCTGGCGAATCCTGCTGTTTTATGTGTTCGCGATTTTGATTATCAGCCTGATTATCCCGTATACCGATCCGAGCCTGCTGCGCAATGATGTAAAAGATATCAGCGTCAGCCCGTTCACGCTGGTATTCCAGCACGCGGGTCTGCTGTCTGCGGCGGCGGTGATGAACGCCGTTATCCTGACAGCGGTGCTGTCGGCGGGTAATTCCGGCATGTATGCATCAACACGTATGCTCTACACCCTGGCATGTGACGGTAAAGCGCCGCGTATTTTCTCTAAACTGTCTCGTGGCGGTGTACCGCGTAACGCGCTGTATGCAACGACTGTCGTGGCAGGTCTGTGCTTCCTGACATCCATGTTTGGTAACCAGACTGTGTACCTGTGGCTGTTGAACACCTCCGGGATGACGGGTTTTATCGCCTGGCTGGGAATTGCAATTAGCCACTATCGTTTCCGTCGTGGTTATGTGTTGCAGGGCCATGATATTAAGGATCTGCCGTATCGTTCTGGCTTCTTCCCTCTGGGGCCGATTTTTGCCTTTGTTCTGTGCCTGATAATCACCCTGGGTCAAAACTACGAAGCGTTCCTGAAAGATACCATTGACTGGGGTGGCGTAATGGCAACCTACATTGGTATCCCGCTGTTCCTGATCATCTGGTTTGGCTATAAGCTGACCAAAGGAACCCGTTTCGTTCGTTACAGCGAAATGCACTTTCCGAAACGTGTGAAGAAGTAATCTTGTACCTGATGGTACCGCGCTTATCCGACCTACGTAAGATAGTGTAGGTCGGGTAAGGCCTCCGTGCTGCCATCCGGCAGACAATAACCCTCCCCCGGCACTCACCCTGTTCAGTTAACATTTTAGTTTCAGAAAGCATCAACATGTGTTGGCGAGGTAATGAACATGCTCTCTCTGAGAAAGGGTTCCGTTCACCTCATGTTCATCGCTTTTCTGCACCCTGAACGCCGGTGAACGTGTTAAGGGTGCTATCGCGCACCCTTAACAATCCCGGCTCCCGGCACGCCTGACCACCTGTATTTTTATTTGAACATGTTGGAACAGCAAAACAGATTTAACTGAAAGTCAGAGAGTTGAAGCGACACCCTGGTCCGGCTGAAAATCGATGAGGCGTTGACGGCTGACCGGGGCTGCCCGCAGGGATGCGGGCAGAGGGGACGGCCTGCAGGGACGCAGGCTCGACCCCGACCCGACAGGCAGACGGCATAAGACGAATAGCTCGCGCAGCGACGATTTTCCGTGCCGGGAGCCTGGGTTGCAAGGGAGGCGGCGGTGAGCCTCCCTTGCACGTTCACGGGTATCTGTGATTCAAAGAAGTGATACCGTTGAAGTGAACGGAACCCCGTAGCGGAATAAAATGTTCTCCATACATGCTTAACTAACAGGCATTAGACATTCACCTTGCCGGGGTTTTTATTGTCCTAACTTTAGAAGTTGTAAGTCAGGCCAACAGTGTAGCGACGACCATCAAGCACGGTGTCATAGGTATCGTAATCAATCTGTTTATCCAGCACGTTATACACGCCAGCAGTAAGCAGTACATCTTTGGTTGCGTAGTAACGCATACCGATATCGACCTGGGTATAGGAAGGGGTGCCTTGCGCCATAGAGGTACGACTCAGGTATTCTGATGTTTTGCCACGCAGATTCAAACGGCTCCAGAAACCGATATCCTGCGTAGCCTGCCAGTCCAGGGTGGTGTTAAACATATGCTTTGGCATTTTGTTTAACGGCTGACCCGAGAACTGGCCGCTTTTCTGTTCAGATTCCGTATAGGTGTAGTTTGCCGTCCAGTTGATGTCGGAGGTTATTTTCCAGCCGAAGGTGGATTCGACGCCGCGCATATTGGCTTTATCAACGTTAACCCGATCGCTGACAAAGTCGTAATGGGTGCTGCCAATAGTACAAGCCGGATCGGCACTGCTGTTACAGCGACGCACTTCGGTGATTTTGTTTTTGAAGTCGGTATTGAACAGCGTGACGCCCGCATTGAGGTCGTTGCCGTTATCCCACAGTAAACCGATCTCTTCGCTCAGGCTTTTTTCTGGTTTCAGATCCGGGTTGCCGACAATGATACCGTTCAGACGACCGCCGCCGGTCACTTGCCCCCAGCTTGCGGATGACTGGCGCAGATCCGGCGCACGATAGCCCGCAGAAACACCGCCTTTTAATGTCCACTGATCGCTCAGGTGCCATACGCCATAGCCGCGCGGCGTCCAGTTGTCACCGTAGTTTTCATCTTTATCCATACGCAGACCGCCGGTCAGCGTGAAAGTATCGGTAACCGCCCATTCGTCTTCGGCAAACAGTGCCCAGCTCCAGCGGGTCAATTTGTTCAGACCGTCAGCTGCTTGCAGTTGGTTGCCGTTATCGCGCAGTTTTTCATAACGGTATTGCCCGCCAACTGTCAGGGTGTGTGCCCCGAGGAAGACCTGGTTCTGGTTATTGAAGATCGTGTTGTAGGACTTCATCTGACGACCAGGGTTTTTGGTCTCTTCCTGCTGAACATAGCTGGTGCTGTTGAAATCGTCGTAATAACCGCTGTGGGTTAATGAATACGTTGTGTGTTCATAACGGTTGTAGCTTTTGCTGTTTGGCTTACAAACACCGTTACGGCAGTTTTCTGCCGCCATCGATTCGCCCGGCGTGCTGTTGCGATCCTGTAGTTCATGCGCGACATCGAAGTCGATGTCATTTTTATCATCCGGGGTGAAGTTGAGGGTGAGTCCGCCGTTGCGCAGGCGCTGTTCATTGTAACCATTGACTATCTTATCTTCTCCGCGATGGGAGAACAGCCCGGTCACTTTTGCACCGAGTAGCCCGTCGATCAGTGGTCCGGACGCGTAGGCATTTGTCTGGTAAAGGTCACCGGAGTCCCGATCTTCCTGGAAGGTGGCGTCGCCATGCAGGGAGCCGGTCCAGGCTTTAGTATTCGAGACTTTTTTGGTGATCACGTTAATCACGCCGCCCATGGCGTCAGAGCCGTACAGAGACGACATCGGGCCGCGGATCACTTCGATACGTTCGATGGATTCCAGTGGCGGCAGCCAGCCTTGCTCAATACCCGCGTTGTCACTGTTCGGGCGCGTACCGCGTGTGCTGATACGTTTGCCGTTAACCAGGAAGAGTGTGTATTGCGAGGCCATACCGCGGATGCTGATATCACTGCTGCTACCGCCGCCGGTGACAACAACACCAGGGACGTCTTTCAGTGCATCGGTCACATCGCGATACGCTTTATCTTCGATCTGCTGCTTGGTAATAACCGAAATGGAGGCGGGGGCATCCTGAATTTTTTGCTCAAACCCGGTGGCGGTGACGACCACGGTATCCTGGTCGGCGGCATAAACGAGTGATGGGAGACTCGCGACGCATACTGCGGCGGCTACAGCCTTAACGTGAGGTATAGTCATTTGTATCATTCCATTTAAATGAATCTAACTGCGTGTCATGTGAAAGGCCATGACAATTGTATGTATTTGTCTTTTAAGGACTCTTTTCAGTAAAGAAGCGGGGGGATTGTACAAAAGTATGAATTTTTGTAAACACAAATGATAATAGAAATCATTTGTGTTTGATATAAAATTTGGGGAAGTGTTTATAAAATCAATGAGATAGCGGCGAAATAAAAATGGATAAAAAGTGAAGGAATAATGGAGAAACCAAGAGGGCTTGCGCCCTCGAAGGCTACTTCAGCAGCAGATACTGGGCGTGGAAACGCAGGTGATCTTCAATAAACGATGCAATGAAGTAATAGCTATGATCATAGCCAGGCTGAATGCGTAATGTCATCGGCCATGCAGTCTGACGGGCGGTTTCGGCCAGGACTGCGGGTTGCAACTGGTCGGCGAGAAACTGATCGCTATCCCCCTGATCAATAAGCGTTGGGATCGCATCTTCGGGTTTGCTGGCTAGCATCAGCGCACAGCTGTCCCATTCCGCCCACCGTGATTTATCTTCACCCAGGTAGGCGCTAAAGGCTTTCTCACCCCACGATACGCGACATGGATTGACGATGGGGGCAAAGGCAGAAACGCTGGTGTATTTACCAGGGTTTTTCAGTGCCATGATCAGTGCACCATGCCCCCCCATTGAGTGCCCGCTGATGGCGCAGCGATCGCTGACGTTAAACTGTGACTGAATGAGTGCTGGCAGCTCATCACGCATATAGTCATACATGCGGAAATGTGAGGCCCACGGTTGTTGCGTGGCATTGAGATAAAATCCGGCACCCTGGCCTAAATCGTAGCCTTCATCATTGGCGACCTGTTCCCCACGCGGGCTGGTATCAGGCATCACCAGAACGATGCCCAGTTCAGCCGCAATACGTTGTGCTCCGGCTTTAGTGGTGAAGTTTTCATCATTGCAGGTCAAGCCTGACAGCCAGTACAGCACCGGAGGCGGGGTGTTATCCCGGGGAGGTGGAAGAAAAATACTGAAGGTCATGGTGCAATTTAGCGTGGTGGAGTCATGACGCCAGCGTTGCTGCCAGCCTTCAAAACAGCGGTGCTCTTCAAGCATTTCCATGCGTGGCTCCTTATTGTGTTGAACCTGAATGTGTTTGCGAACTCACCATAATACAGATTATTCATTGCACTGTGAGTAACTTTCACTTCCGCATTGAGCAAACATACTTCATCATCTATATAACTTTACATTAACACTCGAATTCACCCGGTTGAACGATGTTTGAAATCTGTGTGCTAAAAGGCAGCACCAATTTCAATAATTATCGCGGTGAATACTGGATTATGTGCGCCGCCTCACGCACAATGTTCTGGCTGTGACACAGCCTAAAAACTTTGCCCCACGCAGGGCAGAGGCGCCCCACCTGCAGGAGAAAAAGAAATGTCATCACTCAGTAAAGAAGCGGCCCTGGTTCATGAAGCGCTGGTCGCGCGTGGTCTTGAAACACCGCTACGCCCGCCCGTGCAAGAGATGGATAATGAAACGCGCAAACGTCTTATCTCCGGTCATATGACCGAGATAATGCAATTGCTCAATCTTGATTTGAGCGATGACAGTCTGATGGAAACGCCACATCGCATCGCAAAAATGTATGTCGATGAGATTTTCTCCGGCCTCGATTACGCCAATTTCCCTAAAATCACCGTCATTGAAAATAAGATGAAAGTGGATGAGATGGTCACGGTTCGCGATATCACGCTGACCAGCACCTGCGAACATCACTTCGTCACGATTGATGGCAAAGCGACGGTGGCCTATATTCCGAAAGATTCGGTCATCGGTCTGTCGAAGATTAACCGCATTGTGCAGTTCTTCGCTCAGCGCCCGCAGGTCCAGGAACGGTTGACTCAGCAAATTCTCACCGCGCTGCAAACGCTGCTCGGGACGAATAATGTGGCGGTGTCAATTGATGCTGTGCATTACTGCGTGAAAGCGCGTGGTATCCGTGATGCGACCAGCGCCACCACCACCACCTCGCTTGGCGGATTGTTTAAGTCCAGCCAGAATACGCGTCAGGAATTCCTGCGCGCCGTGCGTCACCACAACTGATCAGGGCAGGGGCCATGGAGCGTAATGTCACGCTGGATTTTATTCGTGGCGTCGCCATCCTCGGCATCCTGCTTCTCAATATTAGCGCCTTTGGTCTGCCAAAGGCGGCCTATCTGAATCCTGCCTGGTACGGCAGCATTACCCCGTCAGATGCCTGGACCTGGGCTGTGCTTGATCTCTTTGCGCAGGTGAAATTCCTCACGCTGTTTGCGCTGCTGTTTGGCGCGGGTCTGCAGATGCTGCTACCGCGAGGCAAACGTTGGATCCAGTCGCGACTCACTTTGCTGGTCCTGCTGGGGTTTATTCACGGTTTGCTGTTCTGGGATGGCGATATCCTGCTGGCGTATGGCCTCATCGGGCTGATTTGCTGGCGGTTGGTTCGCGATGCCCCTTCCGTCAAAAGTCTGTTTAATACCGGCGTGTTGCTCTATCTGGTGGGCGTTGGCGTGCTGTTGCTGCTGGGGTTTATCTCCGGAAGTGAGACCAGCCGGGCCTGGACACCGGATGCTTCTGCGTTGCTGTATGAGAAGTACTGGAAGATTAACGGCGGTATGGAAGCGGTCAGTAATCGTGTGGATATGCTGTCGAATAGCTTACTGGCGCTGGGCGCACAGTACGGCTGGCAGTTGGCGGGGATGATGCTGCTGGGCGCGGCATTGATGCGCAGCGGTTGGCTGAAAGGGCAGTACAGCTTGCAGCACTATCGACGTACCGGCGCGTTATTGGTCATTATTGGCATTGCGATTAACCTGCCTGCTATCGTTGCGCAGTGGCATCTGGATTGGGCATATCGCTGGTGCGCTTTTCTGTTGCAGGCTCCGCGTGAGCTGGGCGCGCCGTTTCAGACAATTGGTTATGCCGCGTTGCTGTTTGGTTTCTGGCCGCAGCTGAGCCGCTTAAAAGGGGTTGTTGCGATAGCCTGCGTTGGGCGCATGGCGCTGACCAACTATCTGTTACAAACCTTAATTTGCACCACGCTGTTTTATCAATTTGGCTTATTTATGAAATATGACCGACTGGCGCTGCTGTTATTTGTCATTCCGGTCTGGGCCGTTAACCTGCTTTTCTCCGTCATTTGGTTGCATTTTTACCGGCAAGGCCCGGTAGAATGGCTATGGCGTCAATTAACCCTGCGTGCGTCAGGGACATCATTACCGCGAACATCCAGATAACGATCTGGATCACATTCATTAACAAAATGGATGTAAGCGCTTTCATTCCTGTGACATCACTCACGCAGTCCGTTTCGTTGTGCTGACAAAATACACAGCCTGGGGTGTCTGCGGGCAGCCGCAATCTAAAACAGGGCAGTGAATATGGTAACCATACGTGATGTGGCACGGCAGTCTGGCGTTTCTGTAGCGACTGTTTCCCGCGTACTCAACAACAGCGCGCTGGTGAGTCCTGACACGCGTGAAGCGGTAATGAAAGCAGTGACTCAGCTCGGCTATCGCCCAAACGCCAATGCACAAGCGCTGGCGACGCAGGTGAGCGACACGATTGGTGTCGTGGTGATGGATGTTTCAGATGCTTTTTTTGGCGCGCTGGTCAAAGCCGTGGACCTGGTTGCCCAGCAGCATCAGAAGTACGTCCTGATAGGCAACAGCTACCACGAAGCTGAAAAAGAACGTCACGCCATTGAGGTACTGATTCGTCAGCGTTGTAACGCACTGATTGTTCACTCGAAAGCGTTGAGCGATCGCGAGCTGGCGGAGTTTATGGATCAGATCCCCGGTATGGTGCTGATCAACCGCATTGTGCCGGGCTATGCGCATCGCTGCGTCTGTCTGGATAATATTAGTGGCGCTAAAATGGCAACCCGCATGCTGCTGAATAATGGGCATCAACGTATTGGTTACCTGGCATCAAGTCACCGCATTGAGGACGACGCAATGCGTAAAGAAGGGTGGCTAAGTGCCCTGAAAGAACAGGGTGTTACTCCTGCCGACAGCTGGATAGGTACTGGTTCACCGGATATGCAGGGCGGAGAGTCCGCAATGGTGGAACTGCTGGGACGCAACCTGCAACTGACGGCTGTCTTCGCTTACAACGACAATATGGCCGCTGGCGCGCTAACGGCGCTAAAAGACAACGGCATCGCCATTCCATTACATCTGTCTATCATTGGTTTCGACGATATTCCCATCGCACGTTACACCGACCCGCAGCTGACAACGGTGCGCTATCCTATTGCTTCTATGGCAAAAATGGCCACCGAGCTTGCGCTACAAGGCGCGGCGGGAACGCTGGATCCTGATGCAACTCATTGCTTTATGCCGACACTGGTGCGGCGCCATTCTGTGGCTTTGCGGCAGAATGCGGCACCGATCACTAACTGATAATGTCGGGCTATGTAACCGCTTTCAATATGTGAGTAAATTCACAGTATCTTAACAATGCGATAGCTATGATGACACTGTTTGCTGCGCTGTAACTACTATGTAACGGTGAATAATCACTTTCATCGAGGTATAGGCGTCTTAAACAAAAATTAAAGCCTGTTTTTGGAGCGTTGCCAGACACGGAAGAAATATTTTTAAAAGTGAGCTTCGGCGTTCAGTAACACTTCAGTAACGTTCTGCCTGCCGAGCATTTATCTCAAGCACTACCCTGCATAATAAAACCGGAGATACCATGAATAAGAAGGTGTTGACCCTGTCTGCTGTAATGGCAAGTATGTTATTCGGCGCGGCTGCGCACGCTGCTGATACCCGCATTGGTGTGACTATCTATAAATATGACGATAACTTTATGTCTGTGGTACGTAAGGCTATTGAAAAAGATGCCAAAGCGGCACCGGATGTACAGTTGCTGATGAATGACTCGCAAAACGATCAGTCCAAACAGAACGATCAGATTGATGTGTTGTTGGCAAAAGGCGTTAAAGCACTGGCCATCAACCTGGTTGACCCGGCAGCAGCAGGAACGGTAATTGAAAAAGCGCGTGGTCAGAACGTACCGATTGTATTCTTCAACAAAGAGCCTTCCCGTAAAGCGCTGGACAGCTATGACAAAGCCTATTACGTCGGTACTGACTCCAAAGAGTCCGGGATTATTCAGGGTGATTTGATTGCCAAGCACTGGGCCGCTAACCCGAACTGGGATCTGAATAAAGACGGCAAAATTCAGTTTGTACTGCTGAAAGGCGAACCGGGACATCCGGATGCCGAAGCACGTACGACTTACGTGATTAAAGAGCTGAACGATAAAGGCATTAAAACTGAGCAGTTGCAGTTAGATACCGCAATGTGGGATACCGCCCAGGCGAAAGATAAAATGGATGCGTGGATGTCTGGTCCTAACGCAAACAAAATTGAAGTGGTTATCGCCAACAATGACGCCATGGCGATGGGTGCAGTTGAAGCGCTGAAAGCGCACAACAAAACCAGCGTCCCGGTATTTGGCGTCGATGCGCTGCCTGAAGCGCTGGCTCTGGTGAAATCTGGTGCCATGGCCGGTACCGTGCTGAACGATGCAAACAACCAGGCGAAAGCGACCTTTGATCTGGCGAGAAACCTGGCTGATGGCAAAGGCGCGGCAGACGGTACCAACTGGAAAATTGAGAACAAAATTGTTCGCGTTCCATATGTAGGTGTCGATAAAGATAATCTGGCAGAGTTCACCAACAAATAAATACTCCGTCTGTGGGCGCAATTTCATTGCGCCCTTAATTACGCACTCTGCAAGGCCAACAAGGTATAATTATGGTCAGCACTAATACTCAGTCGTCAGGCGAATACTTGTTGGAAATGAGCGGCATCAACAAGTCCTTTCCCGGCGTTAAGGCTCTTGATAATGTCAATTTAAAAGTCCGCCCACATTCTATTCATGCTCTGATGGGCGAGAATGGCGCTGGAAAGTCAACATTATTAAAATGTCTTTTTGGGATCTATCAAAAAGATTCCGGTAGTATTTTATTTCAGGGTAAAGAAATCGATTTTCATTCTGCTAAAGAAGCGCTTGAGAATGGTATTTCAATGGTACACCAGGAATTAAACCTGGTATTACAACGTTCTGTAATGGACAACATGTGGCTGGGGCGCTATCCCACCAAAGGTATGTTTGTCGATCAGGAAAAAATGTACCGCGATACCAAAGCGATTTTCGATGAACTGGATATTGATATCGATCCGCGTGCGCGTGTCGGAACATTATCTGTTTCGCAAATGCAGATGATTGAAATTGCGAAAGCATTTTCGTATGACGCCAAAATCGTCATTATGGATGAACCGACCTCATCGTTAACCGAGAAAGAGGTTAATCATCTGTTTACCATCATCCGTAAGCTGAAAGAGCGTGGGTGCGGGATTGTGTATATTTCTCACAAAATGGAAGAAATCTTTCAACTGTGTGATGAAATTACCGTGCTGCGCGACGGTCAATGGATTGCGACCCAGCCGCTGGAAGGGCTGGACATGGATAAGATCATCGCCATGATGGTCGGACGTTCATTGAACCAACGTTTCCCGGATAAAGAGAATAAGCCGGGAGAAGTGATTCTGGAAGTGCGTAACCTGACTTCTCTGCGTCAGCCGTCGATTCGTGATATCTCTTTTGATCTCCATAAAGGGGAGATTCTCGGCATTGCCGGTCTGGTTGGCGCGAAACGCACCGATATCGTTGAAACGTTGTTTGGCATTCGTGAGAAATCATCGGGCACGATTACGCTCCACGGCAAAAAAATCAATAACCACAGCGCGAATGAAGCGATTAACCATGGTTTTGCGCTGGTCACCGAAGAGCGTCGCTCAACCGGTATTTATGCCTATCTGGACATTGGTTTTAACTCGTTAATTTCCAATATCCAAAACTATAAAAATAAAGTCGGCCTGCTGGATAACTCCCGCATGAAGAGCGATACCCAGTGGGTAATTGACTCGATGAGGGTAAAAACACCAGGGCATCGTACGCAAATTGGTTCGCTTTCTGGTGGTAATCAGCAAAAGGTGGTCATTGGCCGTTGGTTGTTAACGCAGCCTGAAATCCTGATGCTGGATGAACCTACACGCGGTATCGATGTTGGTGCAAAATTTGAGATTTATCAGTTGATTGCTGAACTGGCGAAAAAAGGAAAGGGGATCATTATTATTTCCTCTGAAATGCCAGAATTGCTAGGTATTACCGATCGTATTCTGGTGATGAGCAATGGCCTCGTCGCGGGAATTGTTGAAACCAAAACCACAACGCAAAACGAAATCCTCCGTCTTGCGTCTTTGCACCTTTAAGATTAGGGGCTCCTCATGAGTGCGTTAAATAAGAAAAGTTTTCTTACTTACCTGAAAGAAGGCGGAATTTACGTTGTTCTTTTGGTTTTGCTGGCAATTATTATTTTCCAGGATCCCACTTTCTTAAGTTTACTGAACTTGAGTAATATTCTGACGCAATCTTCCGTGCGTATTATTATCGCGCTGGGTGTTGCCGGGCTGATTGTTACGCAAGGGACGGACCTGTCCGCAGGGCGCCAGGTTGGCCTGGCGGCGGTCGTTGCGGCAACCTTGTTGCAGTCGATGGAGAATGCCAACAAGGTGTTCCCGGAAATGGCGACGATGCCCATTATTGTGGTCGTGCTGATTGTCTGCGTTATCGGTGCTGTCATCGGTCTGGTAAACGGTATCATCATTGCTTATCTGAATGTGACGCCCTTTATTACCACCCTCGGTACGATGATTATCGTCTACGGTATTAACTCCCTGTATTACGACTTTGTTGGGGCATCGCCAATTTCTGGCTTTGACAGCGGGTTCTCAACCTTTGCGCAGGGCTTTATTGCGCTGGGTAGTTTCCGACTCTCCTACATTACTTTCTATGCCTTGATTGCCGTGGCCTTTGTTTGGGTGCTGTGGAACAAGACCCGTTTTGGTAAAAATATTTTCGCTATCGGCGGTAACCCTGAAGCGGCGAAAGTGTCCGGTGTAAACGTGGCGCTGAACCTGCTGATTATCTATGCGCTGTCTGGTGTGTTCTATGCCTTCGGTGGATTGCTGGAAGCAGGGCGTATCGGTTCTGCGACCAACAACCTCGGCTTTATGTACGAGCTGGATGCTATTGCGGCATGCGTGGTTGGCGGCGTGTCGTTCAGCGGTGGTGTGGGGACGGTTTTCGGCGTGGTGACCGGTGTGATTATCTTCACCGTCATCAACTACGGTCTGACCTACATCGGCGTGAACCCTTACTGGCAGTACATTATTAAGGGCGGCATCATCATCTTCGCCGTCGCGCTGGATTCACTGAAATACGCACGTAAGAAGTAACGATTAAAACGCTAAAAGCCCGGCGCAGCGCAATCTGCACCGGGCTTTTTTGTGAGTGTTACAACGTTAACGTATGCGCTTTCTCGCCGGTTTTAAATTTCACCTCACCGAGATCGATACAGGCTACCGGGCAAACGTGACCGCACAGCAGGCAGCCCACGCATTTTTCCGTGTTGCAGTGTGGTGTACGGGTTTCCTCATTCCATTCCATCGCCTGGTGCCCACCGTCATAGCAGGAGATGTAGCAGCGGCCACAGCCCACACATTTTTCGAGATTGATATGCGGATAGACGATGTAGCTACGGTCAAGTTCCTCTGCGGGGATGATATTGGTATTGGCGAGACCAACCATCTCCTCCAGTGAATCAAATCCTTGATCGGCGAGGTAATGCGACAGCCCGCTGGTCATGTCCTCCACGATTCGGTAGCCATACTGCATAATCCCGGTGGTTACCTGCAGCGTGGCAGCACCCAACAGCAGAAACTCGGCGGCATCCTCCCAGGTTTCAATCCCCCCAATGCCGCTAATCGGGAAATCGCGCAGTTCAGGGTGCATACGCAGTTGCTGAATAAAGCGCAGAGCGATAGGTTTCACGGCCTTGCCGGAGTAACCAGAAATACTGGATTTACCGTTGACGACTGGCATCCCGATTTTGCGCTTCAGGTCGATATTGGTGATGGATTTAACCGTATTGATGGTCGCGATACCGTCAGCACCTCCGCGCTTAGCTGCCAGCGCCACCTCGCACATATCACCAATATTTGGTGTCATTTTAGCCAGCATTGGTAAGGTTGAGCCGCGTTTAACTGCCCGACAATACTTTTCGACCAGCTCAGGGCTTTGCCCGACATCGCTGCCCATGGCATGTGAGGTCATTTGCGGACACGAGAAGTTGCATTCGATCATGTCTGCACCCGCCTCTTCAACCAGGCGGGCCAGTTCCTGCCATTGCTGCTCATTTTCTCCCATGATCGATGCAATCAGGACGTTGTTTGGGTAGTCCTGTTTCAGTCGGCGAATTGCGGCCAGGTTCTCCTCCAGCGGGTGTTCGGCAATTTGCTCCATGTTTTTGAAGCCGATAAAGCCGGTATCTTCTTTGGTCAGATGGTCAAAGCGCGGGGAGACTTCATTGGCGATAAAGAAACCGATTGTCTTAAAAACAATACCGCCCCAGCCGGTATCGTAGGCTTTGGCACACATCTCATAGCAGTTGCCCACCGGAGAAGAAGAGAGGCAGAACGGGTTGGGAAATTTGACGCCGCAAAATGTAATAGAAAGATCTTTCGTTAACATGAGCAAGCTCCCTCTAAATAGTGATGAATGGCCTGAGCGGCTTCTTTTCCGGTTTTCACGGCGTATACAACGGTTTTATCGCCTTTAACAATATCGCCCGCGGCAAACATAACCGGATCGGCGGTTTGGTAATTGTGCGTATCGATAAGATTGCGCTGTGGTTTTAACGCGGCGAAATCATCAAGCTGCGCATGTTGACCGACGGCAAGAATAATATGTTCGGCTTCAAGCGAGAGTTCTCCCGGCAGGCGTACGTGCTTAAAGGTGACGCGATTCCCACTAACCGCCACAGGCGTGAAACCGTCAATAATCGATACCCCTAACGCCTGGGTACTGTTGAACTCTTTGTTGCTGGCAGGGAATTCGGCCAGTTCCTCACGTGCGACACAGGTGACGGACGGGCAGCCCAGCAGTTTCAGTGTACTGGCGACATCCATTGCCACATCGCCACCGCCGATGATCAATGCGCTTTGCGCGACACTAATATTGCCGCCTGACTGTCGGGCCCGTTGCAGAAAGTCGACGGCAATTTCGACATTATTCGCCTGGTCAAACAGAGGCAACGTAGAACCGTAAGACATCCCTACGGTCACCAGTACGGCGCGGTATTCTGTTTTGAGTTGCTCAAGGGAGAGGGCAGCACCCACTTCACAATGGCATCTGATGGTCACGCCCATTTCCACGATACGGGCAATCTCATTATCTAAAACCGTCTGCGGCAGACGAAACTCTGGAATACCATAACGCAACCAGCCGCCTGGCTGGGCCTGCTTTTCGAAGAGGGTGACGTCATAGCCAAGATTACTCAGCGTTACGCTGGCCTGTAATCCGGCCGGACCCGCACCGATGATGGCGACCTTGCCCAGCGTTTTTGTTGCGGGCTGATAGATTTTCATTGCGGTCTGCTGTTCAAAATCGGTAATAAATCGCTGCAGTCGCGCAATATCAATAGGCTTATCAATTCCTGAACGTGTACATCCGCGTTGGCATAATTTTTCGGTTGGGCATACCCGGGCGCACACCGCACCGAGCGCATTATTTTCCCGGATAGTTTCAGCCGCGCCTTTAAAATTACGGAAATATATGGAACGAATAAATTTCCCTGGGTCGGTTTGCGCCGGGCAATCCTGACTACAGGGGGCATCGTGACATAATAAACAACGAGAAGCCTCTTTTATGGCTAATAATGGGGTGAAAGCCGGCGTGAGCTCATCCAGATAATTTTGTTGTGGCATATTTTCTTCCTTAATGCTTGAGTAAATTAAGGCAAACCGTTAATAACAAAATATAAAAAGTGAAAGGCTATTCTTAAGGCTAAGCACTGCAGGAAGAGTATTCTGTGAAAGGATTCACAAATAGAAGAAGGTGTGAGGGAAATGCTGACAGGCAGCATGAATCCCTTATATTGAAATGGTAACCGTTATCATAATATTAGTTATTCTCAACATCTAATATAAAGATAATATCGTTAACGATAAAATACCAAATAAACAACCATACCTAATGATAAACATCCGCACCCGGCATAAACCAGCACATAGGACCAAAATTGCAAAGGCTCTTGCGAGCGATAGGCGTAAACCGGTTCGCGCGCATTCTTCTTAATTTTATCTACGGCCCCGGAGCGCCATCCTTTCCAGGCTTCACGGAAACAAAAAAGGGGAATGAGCAGAAAGGCCAATACGACGAAGAGTGTTTGTACATCCATGCTTATTTTCCTTGTTTCTTTTGTAATTCGAGTAATTGTTCAGGAGTGACTGCCGGATATCCCTGAGCATCATCGGGTACCTGATGCATGGTCGGGATAGGTACCAGCGGACCTAAAAAACGTGGCTCGCGTTTAAAAAGGTAGAGATCGGCCAGCGCGCCAAAGCGAGCGCCAAATTCGCGTACCCGCACGGTAAGCATATCTTTTGGCGAGGGTACCGCATAGCACTGAGCCTGAATGCCCATATGTAGCGCAATAAACAATGCGCGCTCACAGTGGAATCGCTGAGTAATGATGATGAAATCGTTGGTATCGAATACTTTGCGCGTGCGTACAATCGAATCAAGCGTACGGAACCCTGCGTAATCGAGCACGATGTCAGCGGGATCGACGCCCGCGGCAATCAAGTCCTTACGCATCGTCATCGGTTCGTTATAGCTTTGCTGTGCGTTGTCGCCGCTAAGTAGCAGATAGTTTACTTTGCCGCTGTTATACGCATTTAATGCGCCCTGAATGCGGTAGCGGTAATACTGATTGATGACGCCGGTACGGTAGTATTTTGCCGTGCCCAGGACAACACCAACCTGACGGTAGGGGAGATCCTGTAATTCGTCATAGATGTAGGGGGCCGTCTTCCAGCTCATCCATCTGTCGAGCCCAAGCACTGTCAACAGCAGCAAGCCTACCAGGACTAACAAGCTGTAAAACACGCGCTTTAACATGCAGAAAACTCGATAATTGGATGGAATTTCAATCAGGCTACTGTACCCAACGGCGGAGCGCAAGAAACAGCAGTCTGATTGAGGGGATTTTAGTCACTGTTGCCCGATGACGCAGCGCCACCGGGCGTCACGACTTAACCGAGTAGTACGCGCTCGATATTGTCGCAACCCAGCGCGTTCAGCGTGGCAGACGTCGCATCCCACTGGATAAGCGCCGCATCCGCTTTTTCTGCCAGCACCGCACGTTGAATGTCCGGATAGTCGTAACCGTTAAGACTCAACAGGTTTAATGCACCCTGCAACGGTGGCAGCGTTGGGTTGAAGGCGGCGTTTTCAGCATAACTACCGCTGAAAATCTGTCCATCTTTACACTCCAGCGCCACGCCGCTCGGGGAGTTGCTGTAGGGCATATGGCATCTGTTTGCTGCGGCAATCGCCGCCTGGGTCAGCGCATCGCCTTGCAGCGCGAAGCCGTGATCCTGGTCGTCCATCAACAGCGTTTTGATGTCGAGATCTTTTGGCCCAAAAGCGTCCGGCAGATAGTCGCGCAGTGCGTGTGGTTCACGCCCGGGCAGGTGAATACGTAAATCCAGTCCGCTGTTCAGCTCATTCATAAACTGACGGCAGTGCCCGCAAGGGGTGTAGTTGACGGTAATCGCGGCGAGTCCTTTTTCGCCACGTAACCAGGCATGGCTAATAGCGCTCTGCTCGGCGTGAACGGTTTGCTGCATTGTGGCACCCAGAAACTCCATGTTCCCACCGAAATACCAGGTTCCGCTGATACCACGTGAGATCGCGCCAACGTTGAAGTTGGACAGCGGAGTGCGTGCGCAGGCCGCAGCTAAAGGCAGCAGAGCGAATGCCAGCGCGTCTTCGTCCAGTCCCGATTCGCGTTTTAGCAAAGATACCTGCTCAGCCGTCAGCATGGCGGGGAAATGTACATCCGCCAGAATAGGGGCCAGGGCTGATTGCAAGTTATCCGCGAGTTGGGCAAAAGCAGTTTGAAAACGTGGATGCATGGCGTTGCCTCATAACAATGTAATGGAACCGTAGTTTACGGGCCTGACAGGGCTTTATATGTGATCCAAATCTCATTGTGTATGCAACTTATGAAACTTAAATTAAAAATGTGCAACGCATCGCAAATAAACAGCTTAAAAATGCAGATTAGCCTACCACTGCCAGGATAACCGGGAACAGGAAGGGGGCAACCAATGAGGTGATAATCCCGCAAATCACCAGCGCCAGTGAGCTAAATGCGCCTTCCTGGTAGTCCAGTTCAGCACAGCGAGCCGTGCCCAGGGCGTGTGAAGCCGTACCCATTGCCAGCCCACGTGCTGCTTTAGTGCGAATGCGCATTGCATTCAGCAGGGTATGGCCAAATACGGCACCGAGGATACCGACAAAAATAACGCACACTGCGCTGATTGCCGGGATACCACCAATACTCCCGCCCACAGCCATAGCGATAGGCGTGGTTACCGATTTAGGCATAATAGAGGCGGCAATCTCTGGTGAAGCCCCCATCAGCAGGGCAATAGATGTGCCTGTGACCATGGCCACGACACTGCCGGCAAAACAGATGGCGATAATGGATTTCCAGCGGGCACGGATTTGGTGCAGCTGTTCATATAACGGATAGGCCAGAGCGACGACAGCAGGTTGCAATAAATCGTTCAGCACTTCGCTGCCTTTGAAGTAGTGATCGTAGGGGATACCGGTCAGCATCAGAAAGGGAATAATCACTACCATCGCGACGAGCAGCGGATTTAGCAACGGCAGTTTAAATCGTGCGGCCAGCTTACGTGCAGCAAAAAATACCGCCAGGGTGAGGGGTAACGACCACCAGATATACGACATCATTGTTTAGACCCTTTTTGACCAACGATTTTGCGTTCGCCGTGAACAATGTGCGAGCTCCAGCTCACTACCAGGAATACGACCAGTGTACTGATGGTGCAGGACACCACGACCGGACCAAATTGTGCGCGTAGCAAGTCAAAGTACTGCATGATCCCCACGCCAATCGGGACAAACAGCAGGGCCATGTAACGAATCAGTACGTAGCAGCCTGGGTTTACCCATTTTGCCGGTAA
Source organism: Citrobacter sp. Igbk 14 (assembly GCF_028069825.1). Classification (NCBI taxonomy): domain Bacteria; kingdom Pseudomonadati; phylum Pseudomonadota; class Gammaproteobacteria; order Enterobacterales; family Enterobacteriaceae; genus Citrobacter; species Citrobacter sp. Igbk 14. Next base: position 21,917 of record NZ_JANEWM010000001.1, on the reverse strand, counting down.
GATCTGTAATGCCAGTAATACAAACAGAATCAGCATGCCGATAATGCTGCCCGGAATCGTGATTGGCAGCAGCGATGCAAGAAAAATACCTGCATAGAGGCAGGCATAAATGAGGATGAATGCGCGTAAATATTGCCAGATAATGTTCAGTGACTTGCTCATATTTGAAACCCTTGACGAGACTGATTCATCATACAATTAAACTTTAAAACGTGCTACCGATCACATCATGAATTCTAAGCATAGTGGAAATAGATATCTGGAACATCAGGCAATGCCCCCAATCAGCATAACCAAACCTGTGCCCGGCGCTGAGACGCTTTAATCTCCTGCATAGAGACGTTACCATAGCGCCTCTCTTTTTTGCGGGTAACAATATGCGTGTTTTACTGGCGCCGATGGAAGGCGTGCTCGACTCACTGGTGCGCGAGCTGCTGACTGAAGTGAATGATTATGATCTCTGTATCACCGAATTTGTTCGCGTGGTGGATCAACTACTGCCGGTAAAAGTCTTTCACCGCATTTGTCCTGAACTGCTTAACGCCAGCCGCACGACATCCGGTACGCCGGTGCGTATACAACTGCTGGGGCAGTATCCGCAGTGGCTGGCAGAAAATGCAGCCCGCGCGGTTGAGCTGGGTTCGTATGGCGTCGATCTAAACTGTGGCTGTCCGTCGAAGCTGGTGAACGGCAGCGGCGGTGGCGCAACGTTACTGAAGGACCCTGAGCTGATTTACCGTGGCGCTAAGGCCATGCGTGATGCGGTTCCGGCCCATTTACCGGTGACGGTAAAAGTGCGTCTGGGCTGGGACAGCAGTGACAGGCAGTTCGAAATCGCTGATGCCGTCCAGCAGGCTGGTGCCAGCGAGTTGGTGGTGCACGGGCGAACGAAAGAGCAAGGTTATAAGGCCGAGCACATTAACTGGCAGGCAATTGGCGAGATCCGCCAGCGTCTCAATATCCCGGTTATCGCGAATGGTGAGATCTGGGGCTGGCAAAGCGCACAGGACTGTATGGCTATCAGCGGATGCGATGCCGTCATGATCGGGCGCGGTGCGCTTAATATCCCGAATTTGAGTCGCGTGGTGAAATATAACGAACCGCGTATGCCATGGCCTGAAGTTGTGACGTTACTGCAAAAATATACCCGACTGGAAAAACAGGGTGATACCGGGCTGTATCATGTGGCGCGTATCAAGCAGTGGCTGGGATATCTTCGTAAAGAATATGTTGAAGCGACAGAACTGTTTCAGGAAATTCGGGCTTTGAATAATTCACCGGATATTGCACGCGCGATTCAGGCCATCCCTATTATCGCCTGATGGCGGCGTAATCGCCTTATCCGGCCTACGGAACGGACGCGTAATTCGTAGGCCTGATAAGCGTTTGTGACATTACGCCTCCATTTATAATTCAGTGGAATTATTTTGACAGAACCATTTGTTGTGTATATGTTTCTTAATTATGTGATTCTATTTCAAAAGATGTATTGCCACGCGTAACTAAAAAAGAGAATGCGGTAAGTCGTACTCTCTGTGCATCTTTTCTTACCCGTATATTCCCATGAATCGTAACTCTGTTCTTGTTGCAACGGCATGTTTGCCGCTGCTTATTTTGATGGTCGGTTGTGCACCTATGCATGACAATCGCCAATCGCTGTCACAGCAGACGCCCGCTGTGAACGTTGACTCCGCGTTGCCTGCGGCATTAAAAAATGGTTGGCCGGATAGCCAATGGTGGAAGGCGTATCATGATCCACAGCTGAATGCGTTGATTGACAGCACCCTCAAGAATTCTCCAGATATGCAGGTAGCAGAACAGCGCATTCAACTGGCAGAAGCGCAGGCTAAAGCGGTTAAGGCGCAGGATGGCCCGGAGATTGATTTTTCCGCAGATGTGGAGCGTCAGAAAATGTCAGCTGAAGGGCTGATGGGACCGTTTGCTACCGATTTGGATGGAAATACAGGGCCATGGTATACCAACGGCACCTTTGGTTTAACCGCTGGCTGGAATCTGGATCTGTGGGGTAAAAACCGGGCTGAAGTGGCGGCGCGTATTGGTGAGGTGAAAGCGCGTGAGGCTGAACGTGAGCAAACTCGCCAGTTACTGGCGAGCGGTGTATCGCGTTTGTACTGGGAGTGGCAGACGCAGGCGGCGCTTAAAACCGTGCTGACGCAGATTAAAAACGAGCAGCAGAACGTCATCACCGTCGATCGTCAACTGTATCAAAACGGGATTACCTCTTCTGTCGAAGGCGTTGAAACGGATATCGACTCCAGTAAAACGGAGCAGCAACTGAACGATGTCAGCGGCAAAATGAAGGTGATAGAGGCGCGGTTGAGCGCACTGACCAACTCGCAATCTTCCGTCATGAAGCTTAAAGCGACAACGCTACCGGCGGTAGAAAGCCAGCTACCGTCCCAGCTTGGTTATTCGCTGCTGGCCCGCCGCCCTGATTTACAGGCCGCACACTGGTACATCGAGTCAACGCTGAGCAGCATTGATGCGGCAAAAGCGGCATTCTATCCGGACGTTAACCTGATGGCGTTTTTACAGCAGGATGCGCTACATCTGAGCGATTTGTTCCGCCATTCTGCACAGCAGATGGGCGTGACGGCTGGACTGACGCTGCCTATTTTTGATAGCGGCAGACTGAATGCGAATCTCGATATCACGAAAGCGCAGAGCAATCTGACGGTGGCAAATTACAACAAGGCCGTGGTCGATGCGGTGAATGACGTGGCGCGTGCGGCATCACAGGTAGAAACGCTGGCGCAGAAGAACCAGCACCAGCAGCAAATTGAACATGACGCACAGCGCGTCGTGGGGCTTGCACAGGCACGATATAGCGCCGGTATCATTGCGGGTTCCCGGGTTAGCGAGGCCAAAATTCCGGCATTACGCGAACAGCTTAATGGTCTGGTTCTACAGGGACAGTGGCTGGATGCGTCTATACAGCTGACCAGCGCACTGGGCGGCGGTTACCGCGCCTCCTGATAGTCTGACCCGGCAGAAGCCGCTGTCGGGTCAATTTGCCTGTTCTTTGCGTTTACTTCGCCGTTTCATCCACCAGCGGGCAGCCACTACAACGCCGATAACCAAAACCAACCAGATCCCATGTTTAATATGCTGGTCGAGGCTATGCAACCATGGGGCAATCACTTCACCACCCACATAGCCGAGCGTGGTAAACAGCAAAGCCCAGACAAACGCCCCCAGGATATTCAGTGGGATGAAAATCTTCGGCGGCAGGTGGCTGGCTCCAATCAGCAACGGACCAATGACGCGAAAGCCGTACATAAAGCGCGTGCCGACCACAAACAGATAGGGACGCCGTTGGATCATCTTCTGCGCGTAGTGGATTTTTGCCCGATGACGCGAGAAACGACGTAAAATTTTGCCGCCATAACGACGCCCAAGTAAAAAGAGCAACTGATCGCCAATCATCCCGCCCAACGCGACGGAGAGTACCACCAGCGGAAATTTAAGAATTCCCTGATGCGCAGCAACACCGCCTAGCAAGGTAATGGTTTCGCCTTCGGCAAGGCTGCCAATAATCAGCGCCGCATAGCCGTATTGCTCAACATAATGCGTTATATCCATACGTTGTATGACCTCCACGCTCCATAGCATACACCCAGTGAATTGTTCATGCCGGAAAAGCAGTAATTCAGCGCATCGGTATTTTTCATGTGTACATAAAATAATCAAAAGCTGAATTATACTTGAAGTGTTGAGGTCCGGAGCTGACAAGAAGGGGGCGGTATGAACCATGTCTGGGGGCTGTTTTCCCATCCCGATCGTGAAATGCACGTGATCAACAGCGAAAACGAAAGTGTTTCGCATCACTATACCCACCATGTACTGCTGATGGCGGCAATCCCGGTGATTTGTGCGTTTATTGGCACCACGCAAATTGGCTGGAATTTTGGCGACGGCAATATACTGAAGTTATCCCTGTTTACCGGATTTGCGATGGCAATTCTGTTTTACGGTGTGATGCTGGCGGGTGTGGCCATTATGGGCAGAGTGATCTGGTGGATGGCGCGGAATTACTCGCGACGCCCGTCGCTGGCGCATTGTATGGTCTTTGCCGGATATGTTGCCACGCCGCTGTTTTTAAGCGGGCTGGTGGCGCTGTATCCGCTGGTCTGGCTGTGTGCGCTCGTGGGAACCATCGCGCTTTTTTACACCGGCTATTTACTCTATCTCGGTATTCCAACGTTCCTGAATATCACGAAAGAAGAAGGGCTGAGCTTTTCCAGTTCAACGCTGGCGATCGGTGTGCTGGTGCTGGAGGTTCTGCTGGCGATTACGGTGATCCTGTGGGGCTACGGTTACCGATTGTTCTAGGTGTACAACCTGTCTGCGCTGCGTTGTTGACGTAAAAGTCAGCAACGCAGCATTTCGAGATGATTCTTCTGTAGCGGCAAACCTGCCGGATCGCTATGATGCCAGAGCTAGCCCGAGATAATCCTTATTTCAGGCGGTGTGCGTTGTGACGTGCGTGAACCATTATCAGAAACCTCATCATGCTGAAATTCCGAGTTTCATTATTAAGTCTTGCCCTGGTGCTGGCCGTTCCTTTTGCACCCCAAGCCGTAGCGAAAACGGCGACTACTGCAGCGGCATCTCAACCTGAGATTGCTTCTGGTAGTGCGATGATAGTTGATCTGAATACCAACAAAGTTATCTATTCGAACCACCCGGACCTCGTCCGTCCGATTGCGTCGATTACCAAATTAATGACGGCGATGGTGGTGCTTGATGCACGACTGCCGCTGGATGAAAAACTGAAAGTTGATATCAGCCAGACGCCGGAAATGAAAGGCATCTACTCTCGTGTGCGCCTGAACAGTGAGATCAGTCGTAAGAATATGCTGCTACTGGCGCTGATGTCCTCAGAAAACCGCGCAGCGGCAAGCCTGGCGCACCACTATCCGGGCGGTTACAACGCATTTATCAAGGCGATGAATGCGAAGGCGAAGTCGTTGGGAATGACCCAGACGCGCTTCGTGGAACCGACCGGGTTATCGATTCATAACGTCTCGACGGCGCGTGATCTCACTAAACTGCTAATTGCCAGCAAGCAGTATCCGCTGATTGGTCAGTTGAGTACGACGCGTGAAGACATGGCGACCTTTGCTAATCCGGCTTATACGCTGCCGTTCCGTAACACCAACCATCTGGTGTACCGCGATAACTGGAACATTCAGCTCACCAAAACGGGGTTTACTAATGCCGCCGGTCACTGCCTGGTGATGCGTACGGTCATTAATAACAAGCCGGTAGCGCTGGTGGTTATGGATGCCTTTGGCAAATATACCCACTTTGCTGATGCCAGTCGTTTACGCACCTGGATTGAAACCGGTAAGGTGATGCCTGTTCCGGCCGCGGCGCTGAGTTATAAAAAGCAAAAAGCCGCCCAGATGGCGGCAGCGGGTTCAGCGACAGGTGAGCAAACCGCGCAAAACGATTAAACCGTAGGCCGGGCAAGCGAAGCGCCCCCGGCAACGTGCCCGATGGCGCTTACGCTTATCGGGCCTACGACTCTTTCCAGTACTTCTGCTTACTGGTTTTACCAATACCTGGATTCATACTGTTGGTCGGGTCGTTCTCGCGATAAAAACGCGTCAATGTTTCTGGTGCTTTATACAGATGCCCCACGTTATGTTCTGCAGGATATTGTGCCCCGCGCTCACGCAGTAACACCAGCATTTGCTCTTTCAGTTCGTGAGCATCCACACCTTTCTTCACGATGTAATCCTGATGGAAGACATAGCACATGAAGTGGCCGTAGTAGAGCTTATGCACCAGCTTGCTGTCTATTTCTGGCGGCAGGTGCTCATACCATTCGGTATCGTTACGGCGCAGCGCAATATCCAGTGCCAGTATATCCTCCACCTCATCCGCATGGACGGCCTGATATCGAATGGCCGCGCCCGCCGCTGCGAAGCGGTGCAAAAAGGCCTTGCTACCTTCTTCCGGCGTACAGGCAAAGAAATCACCTTCTGCGGTTTTGAAAAACTCAGTCAGCCAACTCTGTGCTTCCGCTACACCGCCACCGGCCATTTTTAACAGCAGGTGATGTTCGTATTTATCACGCCAGCTTTTCATCCGTGCCGGTAAATGGCTGGGGAATAAATGACCAAACTTCTGCATCGCCCGGTCGGTAAAGTGCGGGCGGAAAATTTTCACTTTTTCCAGCATCGCATCGGTGCGGCCTTTCAGCGTAAAGAAAAACGGCATTTTGTCAGTGCCGAGTTTGTCGATCATCAGAAACGTATCTTTGCCATAAGTTTCGGCGATGTCATAGATATCGCGGTGCATATATTCACCCGCGACCGGCAGATGTTCAAATTTGGCCAGAATATGACGACGGATTTCTGTCAGCACTTCTGGCTGGTTGGTACCGATATAAAAGACCTGCTGGTTTTTCTCAGCCTCAAAGGTATCCAGGCGCACGGCGAACACCGCAAGCTTTCCGGCGCAACCAGAAGATTCAAACAAACGCTCAGGGTCTGCGTTATAGCGTGCCGGCGTATCGGCCTCAATATCTCTGACGCGGGTGACGTAATCATGATCGTGTGCGTGACGCCCATCGTGCTGGACATCATCATCTTTGATCCGCTCGTCGTCGAGTTTACTGAGGATCTGCTCCGGAGTCTGACCCAGCTCGATACCCAGATGGTTGACCAGCTGTAACTTGCCCTGCTCATCAATGCGTGCAAAGAGCGACATTTCTGTGTATGCCGGACCCCGTTGTACCAGCGAGCCGCCAGAGTTGTTGCAGATACCGCCGATAACGGAAGCACCGATGCAGGAAGAGCCGATCACCGAATGCGGTTCACGGCCAAAAGGTTTGAGCGCCTTTTCCAGCGAATACAGTGTCGTACCGGGATAAGCCAGCACCTGTTCACCGTTGCCGATGACGTGCAGCTTATCGAGGCGCAGAGTACTGATGATAACGATGTCGCGATCGTAATCATTGCCGCTAGGGGTAGAGCCTTCGGTCAGACCGGTATTGGCGGCTTGCATCAGGATTATTTTGTCAGCCGAGACGCAGGCGTTGAGGACACGCCACAATTCTAATAGCGAGCCAGGGAAAACGACGGCGAGCGCATCGCCCTGGCCCGAGCGGAAGCCTTTACGATAACGGGCAGTTTTGGCCGGTTCGGTGAGCAGGTGTGAATGGCCGACCAGTCGGGTCAATTCAGTCAGAAACGCTTTATTATCAGTTGTTGTAATGGAAGACATTCTCCACTCCTTGTGGTGGGACTCAATATCAGGAACAAGCATAGCGCTATGTATGACAATACGCTTTCTCATTCGCATTGTCTCTGTGTTGTATCCCACTGATTCATGCTGGTTTTGAAAATTCAGAGAATATCCTTAGCTTTCTTCCCCGCTCCCGTTTAGGCTTACGGCAAGCTGCGGTTTTTGTTATATTTTCGCTGCCTCGTCGGGTAGAAATTAAGAGAGAATCAACATGAAATGGCTATGTTCTGTAGGTGTCGCGGTGGGCCTGGCGTTGCAACCAGCGCTGGCGGACACCTTGTTTGGTAACCATCCACTGACGCCTGAAGCGCGGGATGCGTTTGTGACCGATTTACTCAAACAGATGACCGTGGATGAGAAAATTGGGCAATTGCGTTTGATAAGCGTTGGACCTGATAACCCGAAAGAAGCCATCCGTGAGATGATCAAAGACGGACAGGTAGGGGCGATTTTTAACACCGTCACTCGCCAGGATATCCGTAAGATGCAGGATCAGGTTATGGAACTCAGCCGCCTGAAAATCCCTCTCTTTTTCGCCTATGACGTGCTTCACGGTCAACGTACCGTGTTTCCGATAAGCCTTGGCCTGGCATCCTCTTTTAACCTTGATGCGGTCAGAACAGTTGGCCGAATTTCTGCGTATGAAGCCGCAGACGATGGTCTGAATATGACCTGGGCGCCGATGGTTGATGTCTCCCGCGATCCGCGTTGGGGCCGTGCGTCCGAAGGTTTTGGTGAAGATACGTATTTAACTGCCATCATGGGCAAAACCATGGTGGAAGCGATGCAAGGGAAAAGCCCTGCCGATCGCTATTCAGTGATGACCAGCGTCAAGCACTTCGCTGCTTATGGCGCCGTTGAGGGCGGTAAAGAGTACAACACTGTGGATATGAGTCCGCAGCGTTTATTTAACGACTACATGCCGCCGTACAAGGCCGGACTGGATGCCGGTAGCGGTGCGGTGATGGTGGGGCTTAATTCACTGAATGGGACGCCTGCCACCTCTGATGCCTGGCTGCTCAAAGACGTGCTGCGCGATAAGTGGGGCTTTAAAGGCATAACGGTTTCCGATCACGGCGCAATTAAAGAATTGATTAAGCATGGAACCGCGTCCGACCCTGAAGATGCTGTGCGCGTGGCGATCACGTCCGGTATTAACATGAGCATGAGCGATGAATATTACAGTAAGTATCTGCCGGGACTGATTAAGTCGGGCAAGGTTACGATGGCGGAGCTCGACGATGCCGCGCGCCATGTACTGAATGTAAAATATGATATGGGTCTGTTTAACGACCCGTACAGCCACCTGGGGTCGAAAGACTCTGACCCACAAGATACCAATGCTGAAAGCCGTTTGCATCGCAAAGAAGCCCGTGACGTGGCGCGTGAAAGCCTGGTATTGCTGAAAAACCGTCTGGAAACATTGCCACTGAAAAAAACAGCAACCGTGGCAGTTGTCGGACCGTTAGCAGACAGCAAACGTGATGTCATGGGTAGCTGGTCTGCGGCGGGTGTTGCCGAACAGTCTGTCACGGTGCTGACAGGCATTAAAAATGCCCTGGGTGATAAAGGTAAAGTGGTCTACGCCAAAGGGGCGAATATCACCAACGATAAAGGTATTGTTGACTTCCTTAACCTGTACGAAGAGGCGGTGAAAGTTGACCCACGCTCGCCGCAGGCGATGATTGATGAAGCCGTTAACGCGGCGAAACAGTCTGACGTGGTTGTTGCGGTAGTGGGTGAAGCGCAGGGGATGGCGCATGAAGCCTCTAGTCGAACCGATATCACTATCCCGCAAAGCCAGCGTGATCTGATTGCTGCGCTGAAAGCAACCGGGAAACCGCTGGTGCTGGTGCTGATGAACGGTCGCCCACTGGCATTGGTGAAGGAAGATCAGCAGGCTGATGCGATCCTCGAGACCTGGTTTGCCGGGACCGAAGGGGGTAACGCCATTGCTGATGTGCTGTTTGGCGATTATAACCCGTCAGGTAAGCTACCGATGTCTTTCCCACGATCGGTGGGGCAGATCCCGGTCTATTACAGCCATCTTAATACCGGTCGCCCGTATAACGCCGATAAGCCGAATAAATATACATCGCGCTACTTTGATGAAGCGAATGGTCCGTTGTATCCCTTTGGCTATGGTCTGAGCTACACCACGTTTACCGTGTCTGATGTGAAGCTCTCTGCACCGACAATGAAACGTGACGGAACAGTGACTGCCAGCGTGCAGGTAACCAATACCGGCAAGCGTGAAGGGGCGACAGTCATTCAGATGTATTTACAGGATGTGACGGCCTCGATGAGTCGGCCGGTCAAACAGCTGAAAGGCTTTGAGAAAGTGAACCTCAAGCCAGGTGAAACCCAGACCGTCAGTTTCCCCATTGATATTGATGCGCTGAAGTTCTGGAACCAGCAGATGAAATACGATGCGGAGCCGGGCAAATTTAACGTCTTTATCGGCGTGGACTCTGCCAGAGTGAAGCAGGGCGAGTTTGAACTGCTGTAATGGGTGAATAAAGCCACCGACAGTGCCTGATAGCGCTACGCTTATCAGGCCTGCGAAATCGTATCATCCGGTAAATTCACGTTGGGTTTACCGGATTTTTTTATTTTGTGCTCGCCGTACCGCTAATAACTCTCAGTGTTACCCCCCAATAGCCAGGTTAAGACTGGATTTTTCAACTATGCTTTTTCCTCAAGTCTCTGAAAAGGGCAGCAAAAGGATGAGGAGAGCAGCATGATAATCTCAAAGGTATGGGTGGGTTCGCTGGCGTTGCTGGCCACGATAAGCTTGCCTTTACAGGCCGCGTCACCCGTCACTGTGGGGTCAAAAATTGATACCGAAGGGGCGCTGCTCGGCAATATTATTTTGCAGGTGCTTGAAAGCCACGGTGTGAAAACGGTCAATAAAGTGCAACTGGGCACGACGCCCGTGGTGCGTGGGGCCATCACTTCCGGTGAGCTGGATATTTATCCGGAATATACCGGCAATGGCGCGTTCTTTTTTAAAGATGAAAACGACCCCGCGTGGAAAAATGCGCGGGCAGGTTTCGAGAAAGTGAAAAAACTGGACGCTGAGCAAAATAAACTGATCTGGCTTACGCCTGCGCCAGCCAACAATACCTGGACTATTGCAGTACGCCAGGATATCGCTGAAAAAAACAAACTTGTCTCTCTTGCGGATTTAGGCCGCTACCTGAAAGAGGGGGGGGCGTTCAAACTGGCGGCCTCCGCCGAGTTTATTGAACGTGCAGACGCGCTGCCCGCCTTTGAAAAAGCGTATGACTTCAAGCTCAATCAGAACCAATTGTTGTCACTGGCAGGGGGCGATACTGCGGTGACAATTAAAGCTGCGGCGCAGCAGACCTCCGGCGTTAATGCCGCAATGGCTTACGGAACCGATGGCCCTGTTGCTGCGCTGGGGCTGCAAACATTAAGCGATCCCAAAGGGGTTCAGCCCATTTACGCACCTGCGCCCGTCGTGCGTGACGTGGTACTCAAGGAGTACCCGCAAATGGGGGAATGGCTACAGCCGGTCTTTGCCAGTCTGGATGAAAAAACGCTGCAGCGGCTCAACGCCAGTATCGCCGTTGAGGGGCTGGATGCGAAAAAAGTCGCTGCAGATTACCTGAAGCAAAAAGGATGGGTGAAGTAACGGATTTGCAGCAGGTGAGTGTTGTGTCAAAGATATCAGTTAATTGGGTGCTGTTGCTGCTGGTGGTTCTGACCGCGGCCGCAGCCGCGCTTCCTTTCATCAGCTATGCCCCTAATCGTCTGGTTTCCGGTGAAGGTCGCCAACTCTGGGAGGTCTGGCCCCACATGGTGTGGGGACTGGCGGCGACATTTTTACTGCTCGTGGTTCTATGCTTCATACCCGGTAAATCCGGCAATGTATTGACGCTGGTTGTTGTCCAGTTACTGGTGATTGCGGCGTTGTTTATGGCCGGGAAAACGGCAACGCATCTGGCTCAGACGGGAACTGCTGTCGCCAGAACCAGCCTGGGGAGCGGTTTCTGGCTTGGGGTAGGGGTGCTGTTGCTGGCTGGCAGTGACGCCATTCGGCGTATCACCGCTCAGCCGCTGTGGCGCTGGGTACTGCATGCGCAAATTGTCATTGTGCCAGTGGTGCTGCTGCTGTCCGGTACCCTTAACGATCTTTCTTTGCTCAAAGAATATGCCAACCGCCAGGATGTCTTTGATGATGCTCTGGCGCAGCACCTGACTATTCTGTTCGGTACTGTGGTGCCTGCGCTGTGTATTGGCGTGCCGCTGGGTATCTGGTGCACCTTTTCTGCTGCGCGTCAGGGGCCAATATTTGCCGTGCTGAATATCATCCAGACGATCCCCTCTGTCGCATTGTTTGGTTTGTTGATCGCGCCGCTTGCCGGACTGGTTAAGCATTTCCCGTGGCTTAGCTCGCTCGGTGTCGCGGGAACGGGGCTGACGCCCGCACTGATTGCGCTGGTGCTGTATGCATTATTGCCATTGGTTCGTGGCGTGGTGGCCGGGCTGAATCAGGTTCCGCGTGATGTGCTGGAAAGTGCGCGTGCGATGGGGATGAGTGCGCGTCAGCGTTTTATTTCGGTGCAACTTCCGTTAGCGCTACCCATTTTCCTGCGCAGTTTGCGGGTGGTGATGGTTCAGACGGTGGGGATGGCGGTCATTGCCGCATTGATTGGTGCAGGCGGGTTTGGCGCGCTGGTCTTTCAGGGACTGCTCAGTAGCGCCGTTGATTTAGTGCTACTGGGCGTGATTCCGGTGGTGGTACTGGCAGTGCTGATTGATGCGCTGTTTGATTTAGGCTTAGCGCTGCTGAAGGTGACAAACGATGATTGAATTTAGCCATGTCAATAAAACCTATAACCAGCAACAGGCCGTGAGCGATCTCGATCTGCATTTAGGCGAAGGGAGCTTTTCGGTATTAATCGGGACCTCCGGTTCGGGGAAGTCCACCACGCTGAAAATGATCAACCGGCTGGTCGAGCATGACAGTGGTCAGATCCGTTTTGCCGGGGAAGAGATCCGTAGCCTGCCGGTGCTGGAATTAAGACGACGCATGGGCTATGCCATCCAGTCGATTGGTTTGTTTCCACACTGGACTGTCGCCCAGAACATTGCCACCGTACCACAGCTGCAAAAGTGGTCACGTGCGCGTATTGATGACCGAACAGAAGAACTGATGGCGTTACTGGGGCTGGAAGCGGATTTGCGTCACCGTTATCCGCATCAGCTTTCCGGTGGTCAACAGCAGCGAGTCGGTGTGGCTCGTGCGCTGGCGGCTGACCCTCAGGTACTGCTGATGGACGAACCTTTTGGCGCGCTGGACCCGGTAACACGAAGTGCGCTACAGCAGGAGATGACCCGTATCCATCGTCTGTTGGGTCGAACCATCGTGTTGGTGACGCATGATATTGATGAAGCGCTGAGACTGGCGGAGCACCTGGTGTTAATGGATGCGGGCAAGGTGGTACAGCAAGGCACGCCGCTGTCGATGTTGACTGCGCCTGCTAATGATTTCGTGCAGACCTTTTTTGGCCACAGTGAACTGGGTGTAAGACTGCTGTCACTGCGCACGGTGGGGGATTTTACCCGCCGTGGTGAACAGTTGGCTGGTGAGCCGTTGGTGGACGAGATGACGTTACGTGATGCGCTATCTGTTTTTGTCGCCCGGGGCTGTGATGTGTTGCCGGTAGTTAATGCTCAGGGTGCGGCCCGCGGTACGCTGCATTTTCACGATCTGCTTTCGGAGGCACCGCACTGTGAAACATCTGCTTGATCCTCTGCTGTGGCTCATTGCGCTGTTCCTGGTGTTGCTGGTGGGATTGCCCCACAGCCAGGCACTGTTCAGCGCGTTGTTTCCCCAATTGCCGCGTCCTGTTTATCAGCAAGAGAGCTTTACGGCGCTGGCGTTGGCGCATTTCACGCTGGTGGGTATTTCAAGCCTGATTGCTGTCATTATTGGGGTTGGGGCAGGTGTAGCGGTAACCCGCTCATGGGGAGTAGAGTTCAGACCTTTGGTCGAAACAATTGCCGCAGTGGGGCAAACTTTTCCGCCGGTCGCGGTGCTGGCGATCGCCGTGCCGGTGATGGGGTTTGGCCCGGAGCCTGCGATTATCGCGCTGATCCTGTATGGGGTGTTACCGATCTTACAGGCAACGCTGGCAGGGCTGGGAGGGATCTCTGCCAGCGTAATAGATATTGCCAGCGGGATGGGCATGAGTCATGGGCAGCGGCTACGTAAAGTCGAACTTCCGCTCGCGGCGCCGGTTATTCTGGCCGGGATTCGCACGTCAGTGATTATTAATATTGGCACCGCAACGATAGCCTCTACCGTTGGGGCGAATACGCTGGGAACACCGATTATTATTGGGTTAAGCGGGTTTAATACCGCCTATGTGATCCAGGGGGCGCTGCTGGTCGCATTGGCCGCAGTCATTATCGATCGCGGGTTTGAGCGATTAGCGTACTACCTTACCCGGCACGTAAAATAAAAGTATAACCAGCCAGCATTACGCCGCCGATACCACCGATAGCCATCAGCAGGAAGAGGGTTATAACACCGATTTTAGCTGCGCTCATTTTGTACTCCTTATGTGAATATAAGGATTGTACACGTTTGTTAATAAAATATTAAATACCGAGTGGATAAATATCGTGACCTAACGCGCGCCACTCTTCCAGTTGTTGGTGTTGTGCAGGGGTTTGGTTCTCTCCACACCAGACGAGTAGGGTGCGCCCTTCAAACAGCTCAGGCCGTAGCTGATTGAGCGAGTGGGCCAGTACATCAACACGCCATCCTTGCTGGCTGGCGACCCAACCTTCCAGCCATAAGCGGGTGGTATCGTGGATATTCCAGCCGACCACCAGGGCATCTTTACCCTGTTTTTTACGCGCCGAGGCAAGGCAAATCGCAATATAATTGATGAGCACACCGTCAAGGATCCCCAATAGCGCCTGAAGAATGGGCTGTTGGCATTGCAGACGTCGGCGTAAGGGAATGAACAAATGTGTATTGAGCGTTTGCGCAGGGTAATCCTGACCACGCTCTTTGATCCACAACCTGAGGCTGTGCAGATTGTTACTTTGCAAATAGCTCAATAGCGTTTCTTGTTGCTCACGCCAGCCGTTATGCACATCAATGTTCTCATTGCTGAGTAACATTTTAACTTTACTGACCTGAACGCCATTATTTATCCAGCGTTTTATCTCACGGATCCTGTCAATGTCCGCATCGTTAAACAGGCGATGCCCCCCGTCTGTACGCTGAGGTTTTAGTAATCCGTAACGCCTCTGCCATGCACGTAAAGTGACAGGGTTGATATCACAAAGCAAAGCCACTTCACCTATCGTGTAAAGCGCCATCGTTGTCTCACTCTTGCTCGCGAGGTCCCAGTTTTACTTTAGACGCTCTTTTGCGAACCAGGTAGTTTTGTCTGTTTTTTGATCAGAAGAAGGGTGAGATTGTCGTCATACTCGCGCTTTCGAGTGATCGTTCTCACAAATTCCTGTTTTTTTGCAACAGTTCAAAGAAAGTTACGCGCAGCCCATGTATGTTACGCGCTTTTAAGAAATGTGTGGTTGGCGGGTATGTACGAGTTTAATCTGGTGTTGCTGCTGCTTCAGCAGATGTGCGTGTTTCTCGTTATCGCGTGGCTAATGAGCAAGACGCGCCTGTTTATCCCGCTGATGCAGGTCACTATCCGACTGCCGCACAAACTTCTGTGTTACGTCACCTTCTCCATCTTTTGCATTATGGGCACCTACTTTGGGCTGCATATTGAAGACTCCATTGCAAACACCCGTGCCATCGGCGCGGTGATGGGCGGGCTACTTGGCGGGCCTGTTGTTGGGGGACTGGTTGGCCTGACCGGCGGTCTTCATCGCTATTCGATGGGGGGCATGACGGCACTCAGTTGCATGATTTCGACCATAGTGGAAGGCCTGCTTGGAGGGCTGGTACACAGTGTACTTACTCGACGGGGCCGTACTGATAAAGTGTTTAGTCCGCTGACGGCTGGCGCGATTACCTTTGTTGCCGAACTGGTGCAGATGCTCATCATTTTGCTGATTGCGCGTCCCTTTGAGAATGCATTGCACCTGGTCAGTAACATTGCCGCACCGATGATGGTGACCAATACCGTTGGTGCTGCGTTGTTTATGCGTATTCTGCTCGACAAACGTGCGATGTTTGAAAAATACACCTCGGCGTTTTCTGCCACTGCGCTAAAAGTTGCCGCCTCTACGGAGGGGATTCTGCGACAGGGATTTAATGAGGTTAACAGCATGAAGGTTGCTCAGGTGCTGTATGAAGAGTTGGATATCGGTGCGGTGGCGATTACTGACCGCGAGAAGTTGCTGGCCTTTACTGGCATTGGTGATGACCATCACCTGCCAGGCAAGCCCATATCCTCTTCATACACCCAACGGGCGATTGAAACCGGAGAAGTTGTGTATGCCGACGGTAACGAAGTGCCTTATCGCTGTTCACTGCATCCGCAATGCAAATTAGGGTCGACGTTGGTTATCCCTTTGCGTGGTGAAAACCAGCGGGTGATGGGGACGATTAAACTGTATGAAGCCAAAAACCGTCTCTTTAGCTCAATTAACCGCACGCTGGGGGAAGGGATCGCCCAGTTGCTTTCCGCGCAAATCCTGGCCGGCCAATATGAGCGACAAAAAGCGATGCTGACGCAGTCAGAAATCAAACTTCTGCACGCTCAGGTTAATCCCCATTTTCTGTTTAACGCGTTGAATACGATCAAAGCCGTGATCCGTCGTGACAGCGAACAGGCCAGCCAATTGGTGCAATATCTCTCGACTTTCTTTCGTAAGAATTTAAAACGCCCGTCGGAAATTGTGACGCTGGCTGATGAAATAGAACACGTAAATGCCTATCTACAAATTGAAAAGGCACGATTCCAGTCCCGCCTGCAGGTGACCTTAACGGTCCCGGAAGCGCTTGCGCATCAGCAATTGCCTGCGTTTACGCTGCAACCGATAGTCGAGAATGCGATTAAGCATGGCACTTCCCAGCTACTTGATACCGGAGAAGTCTCTATCACTGCTCGTCAGGAAGGGCAGTATCTGATGCTGGATATTGAAGATAATGCCGGACTGTATCAGCCCACGACGGAGTCCAGTGGGCTTGGAATGAGTCTGGTGGACAAACGCCTGCGGGAACGGTTTGGCGATGATTTTGGTATCAGCGTAGCCTGTGAGCCTGACCTCTTTACCCGAATTACTTTACGACTTCCCCTGGAGGAACTGGCATGATCAAAGTGCTGATTGTCGATGATGAACCGTTAGCGCGGGAGAATCTGCGGATCCTGTTACAGGAGCAAAGCGACATCGAGATAGTCGGAGAGTGTTCGAATGCGGTAGAGGCCATTGGTGCAGTACATAAACTACGCCCGGATGTGCTGTTCCTCGATATTCAGATGCCGCGTATTAGCGGATTGGAAATGGTGGGTATGCTTGACCCCGAGCATCGCCCATATATTGTTTTTCTCACCGCTTTTGATGAATATGCCGTGAAAGCCTTTGAAGAGCATGCCTTTGATTATCTGCTTAAGCCGATTGAAGAAACGCGTCTGGAGAAAACGCTGATCCGTTTACGTCAGGAGCGCACGAAGCAGGATGTGTCGTTACTGCCGGAACATCAGCAGGCGCTTAAGTTCATTCCATGCAGTGGTCATAGCCGAATCTATCTGCTGCAAATGGATGATGTGGCGTTTGTCAGCAGTCGTATGAGCGGCGTTTATGTGACCAGTAGCGATGGCAAAGAAGGATTCACCGAGCTGACGCTTAGAACACTGGAGAGCCGTACTCCGCTGCTGCGCTGCCACCGACAATACCTGGTCAACATGGCCCATTTGCAGGAAATCCGTCTGGAAGATAATGGCCAGGCTGAGCTGATTTTGCGTAACGGACTGACTGTCCCGGTGAGCCGCCGTTACCTCAAAAGTCTAAAAGAGGCGATTGGCCTGTAAAACTGGTACACTGCGCGCCATTGCATCACCGACAGTTGAAGGCTCTATGCTAAGTAACGATATTCTTCGTAGCCTGCGCTACACCCTGAAAGCGAACAATAACGACATGGTGCGCATTCTTGCGCTTGCTGAGATGGAAGCCACCTCGGCAGGTTTCGACACCTGGATGACGAAAGAGGATGAAGACGGGTTTGTTCGCTGCCCGGATATCATCCTCTCCGGTTTCCTGAACGGTCTTATCTACCATCTGCGTGGAAAAGATGATTCTGCGCCGGAACTGGCGATTGAACGTCGTGTTAACAACAATACGGTGCTGAAAAAACTGCGCATCGCGTTTTCACTGAAAACCGATGATATTCTGGCCATCATGACCGAACAGAAATTTCGCGTATCAATGCCGGAAATCACCGCAATGATGCGTGCACCGGATCATAAGAACTATCGCGAATGTGGCGATCAATTCTTGCGTTATTTCTTGCGTGGTTTAACTGCGCGAGTACATAAGGCGAAGTCGTGATTTTTGCCCAGTGGCGCTGCGCTTGCAGGGCTACGGGATTTGAAGATCGGGTTAGGCGAAGCCGCCAGCCTGAAAAAAAACAAAAAAAAGCCGGAGATTATCTCCGGCTTTATTGTTATTTCACCTGCTGACCAGGTTTAGCACCGTCATCCGGGCTTAACAGGAAGATATCTTTTCCGCCAGGGCCTGCTGCCATTACCATCCCTTCAGAGATACCGAAACGCATCTTACGCGGAGCCAGGTTCGCCACCATAATAGTCTGGCGGCCAATCAGGGCTTGCGGGTCCGGGTAGGCAGAGCGAATACCGGAGAAGACGTTACGTTTCTCACCACCGAGATCCAACGTCAGACGCAGCAGTTTGTCGGAACCTTCCACGAACTCGGCGTTTTCAATCAGCGCCACGCGCAGATCTACTTTGGCGAAATCGTCAAAGGTGATGGTGTCCTGGATAGGGTCATCCGCTAACGGGCCGGTCACCGGAGCGGCTGCGGCTTTCACTTCTTCTTTGGACGCTTCCACCAGCGCTTCAACTTGCTTCATGTCGATACGGTTGTAGAGCGCCTTAAAGGTGTTGACCTTGTGACCGAGCAGCGGTTGCTCAATGGAATCCCAGGTCAGGTCGCTGTTCAGGAATGCCTCAACACGTTCAGCAAGCGTCGGCAGTACCGGTTTCAGGTACGTCATCAGGACGCGGAACAGGTTAATACCCATGGAGCAAATTGCCTGCAGGTCAGCGTCACGGCCTTCCTGTTTAGCCACAACCCATGGTGCCTGTTCGTCAACATAGCGATTCGCCACGTCGGCCAGCGCCATAATTTCGCGGATTGCTTTACCGAATTCGCGGCTTTCCCACGCTTCGCCGATGACTGCAGCTGCGTCGGTAAAGGTTTTGTACAGTGCCGGATCGACCAGTTCGGCGGCAAGAATGCCGTCAAAGCGTTTCGCAATAAATCCTGCGTTACGGGAAGCCAGGTTCACTACTTTGTTGACGATATCGGCGTTAACACGCTGAACAAAATCTTCCAGGTTCAGGT
Source organism: Citrobacter sp. Igbk 14 (assembly GCF_028069825.1). Lineage (NCBI taxonomy): Bacteria > Pseudomonadati > Pseudomonadota > Gammaproteobacteria > Enterobacterales > Enterobacteriaceae > Citrobacter > Citrobacter sp. Igbk 14. The sequence continues at coordinate 3,095 of NZ_JANEWM010000001.1, read as the reverse complement.
CGATATCATCAATGCGCGAAGAGAGTTTCGCGGTGTAGTAGTAACGCAGGCTGTCGGCATCAAAGTGTTTCAGCCAGGTGCTGGCTTTAATGAAGGTACCGCGAGACTTGGACATCTTCGCGCCGTTTACTGTGACATACCCGTGAACGAACAGGTTAGTCGGTTTGCGGAAGTTGCTGCCTTCCAGCATGGCAGGCCAGAACAGGCTGTGGAAGTAGACGATATCTTTACCGATGAAGTGATACAGCTCAGCATCGGAGTCTTTCTTCCAGTACTCATCAAAGCTGGCGGTGTCGCCACGTTTGTCGCACAGGTTTTTGAACGAACCCATATAACCAATTGGCGCATCCAGCCAGACATAAAAATATTTACCCGGCGCATTCGGAATTTCAAAACCGAAGTACGGTGAATCGCGGGAAATATCCCACTGCTGCAGGCCGGATTCAAACCACTCCTGCATTTTGTTGGCAACCTGCTCCTGCAATGCGCCGCTGCGCGTCCACGCCTGCAGCATTTCGCTGAACGACGGCAGATCGAAGAAGAAGTGCTCGGAGTCACGCATTACCGGTGTCGCACCGGAAACAACGGATTTCGGCTCGATAAGTTCGGTCGGGCTGTAGGTTGCGCCGCACACTTCACAGTTATCGCCGTACTGGTCCGGAGACTTACATTTCGGGCAGGTGCCTTTGACAAAACGATCCGGCAGGAACATGCCTTTTTCCGGATCGTAAAGCTGGGAGATGGTGCGGTTCTTAATAAAACCGTTTTCCTTCAGGCGCGTGTAAATCAGTTCAGACAGTTCACGGTTCTCTTCGCTGTGCGTTGAGTGATAGTTGTCATAGCTGATGTCGAAACCCGCAAAATCAGTCTGATGCTCCTGACTCATTTCACCGATCATCTGCTCTGGCGTGATCCCAAGCTGCTGTGCTTTCAGCATGATTGGCGTACCGTGTGCGTCGTCCGCGCAGATGAAGTTAACCTGGTGGCCGCGCATTCGCTGGTAACGGACCCAGACATCAGCCTGGATGTGCTCCAGCATATGGCCGAGGTGGATTGAGCCGTTGGCGTACGGCAGCGCGCACGTTACCAGAATTTTCTTCGCGACTTGAGTCATAGTGGGCAATTACTTCTTTTGTAGTGAAAAGGGCTTTGATAGTACCAAAATGGTAATTACTGCGCCAAGCGATAAGGGCATTTATCCGTAAATGAATAATTGTTGCGGTTGGAGTAAACTACCTGGTGACTATTGTATTTTCAGAACAACAAAAAGGAGTCGGGATGAACGCACAATCCCAGGCCAAATCACCAGAAACCCTGCGCGCCATGGTCGCTGGGACGCTGGCGAATTTTCAGCATTCAACCCTGAAGCATAATCTGACGACGCTGAAAGCGTTGCATCATGTCGCCTGGATGGACGACACGTTGCACGTTGAGCTGGTCATGCCATTCGTATGGCACAGCGCGTTTGAAGCATTAAAAGAGCAATGCAGTGCCGATTTACTACGTATTACCGGTGCTAAAGCCATTGACTGGAAGCTGTCGTATAACATTGCGACGCTGAAGCGTGTGAAAAACCAGCCGGGTATTAATGGTGTGAAAAACATCATTGCCGTGAGTTCCGGCAAAGGTGGTGTGGGTAAATCCTCTACTGCGGTGAACCTGGCACTGGCGCTGGCAGCCGAAGGCGCGAAAGTAGGTATTCTGGATGCCGACATTTATGGTCCGTCCATTCCGACCATGCTTGGTGCGGAAAATCAGCGTCCAACCTCGCCAGATGGCACCCATATGGCGCCGATTATGTCTCATGGCCTGGCAACCAATTCCATTGGGTATCTGGTAACTGATGACAATGCGATGGTGTGGCGTGGACCAATGGCCAGCAAGGCGTTGTTACAAATGCTGCAAGAGACCTTATGGCCGGATCTTGATTATCTGGTTCTGGATATGCCGCCGGGCACCGGTGACATTCAGCTGACGCTGGCGCAGAACATTCCGGTAACGGGCGCGGTAGTGGTCACCACGCCGCAGGACATTGCGCTTATCGATGCGAAAAAAGGCATCGTGATGTTCGAAAAAGTGGAAGTTCCGGTGCTGGGCATTGTTGAAAATATGAGCATGCATATTTGCAGCAACTGCGGTCATCATGAACCGATTTTCGGCACGGGTGGCGCACAAAAGCTGGCAGAGCAATATCACACCCAACTGCTGGGACAGATGCCGCTGCATATTTCCTTGCGTGAAGATCTCGACCGCGGTATGCCGACGGTTATCAGTCGTCCTGACAGTGAATTCACCGCGATTTACCGCGATCTGGCCGGCCGTGTCGCCGCACAACTCTACTGGCAGGGAGAGGTTATTCCTGGGGAAATTGCCTTCCGCGCGGTGTAATTTTTTCTGATGCGAAAGGTGTTGTACGTATTCACCGTATTAATGATATATTGATACGGTGAATATATTGAGTGAGCAAACTGCCCAATATTATTCATCATGCCACTATAATTCGTGTTCTTTTCCGAATAATTCCTCTTAATGCATCATTCAAATTGATCATACCAATCTCATCAATCTACAATTTCAATTGGTTTTAGCAGGGAAGTTATCTCATAATTCAACGGACAAGCAGCTTGCATGCTGTTTCTGACCCATTACAGGAATAATGAACACATGAAAATTAGTTTATTCTTGGGAATTATCACACTGGCTTATGGAATTAGCACGTCTGCTTTTGCTTCTGATACCGCGACCTTGACCATTACTGGCAAGATAGTTGAACCCACCTGTAGCACTGATGTCGTGGATAGTACTGTGCAACAGCGGTGTGGTCAGACTGTGCATAGTGCAGATATCAACAATGTGATGACTGCTCCAGCACAAGGCGTTGTGACCCGTATCGTCGCTGTTCCTGGGGATTCTTCGCGGCAGATAGTATTAAATCGCTACGATTAAAAAAGCGTACTGCATAGTAGGCCCCCATCATTTTAATGAGAGATGGGGGCTTTTTTTTGGCCTGAAGAATGATATCTAACGATTAATTACGTTAATTTATTAAAGTCGATAATAATATCTATGATATTTATTTGTTGCAATTATATTGC